>CAISQQ010000112.1 GCA_903887655.1 uncultured Burkholderiales bacterium | reverse complement strand
TGACTATTCTTGCAACAGGCTGCGCCGGCTTCATTGGCAGCAATTTCGTTCACTCATGGCTATCTTCGTCTGACGAAACCTTGGTGAACTTAGACAAACTGACCTACGCCGGCAATTTAGACAACCTGAAAAGCCTTGAAGGCGATAAGCGGCACATCTTTGTGAAGGGCGACATTGGCGATCGTGACTTGGTCACCAATCTCATGGCTGAGTACAAGCCCCGCGCAGTTCTGAATTTTGCCGCTGAAAGCCATGTGGACCGATCCATCCAGGGGCCTGGTGACTTCATTGAAACCAACGTGGTGGGCACGTTCAACTTGCTTGAAAGTGTGCGCGCCTATTGGCAAGAACTGATTGAGGCTGAAAAGCAAGCTTTCCGCTTTTTGCACGTCTCTACCGATGAGGTGTATGGCACGCTGTCGCCCACCGATCCAGCGTTTGCTGAAACCAAGAACTACGAGCCCAACAGCCCCTATTCGGCCAGTAAGGCTGCCAGCGACCATCTGGTGCGTGCATGGCATCACACCTATGGATTGCCAGTGCTGACCACAAATTGCAGCAACAACTATGGGCCCTATCACTTCCCCGAAAAACTGATTCCCCTCGTGTTGCTCAACGCCTTGGCTGGTAAACCTCTGCCCATCTATGGCGACGGGCAACAAGTGCGTGACTGGTTGTATGTAGAAGACCACTGCCGCGCCATCGCTCGCGTGCTGGAGGTTGGTAGAGTGGGTGAGAACTACAACATTGGTGGTTGGAATGAAAAGCCTAACCTTGAAGTGGTCAACACCTTATGTGCCGTGCTAGATGAGATCAAGCCCCGCTCGGATGGCAAGCGCTATGCTGAGCAAATTGCCTACGTCAAAGACCGCCCAGGCCACGACCGCCGCTACGCCATTGATGCCCGCAAAATTGAGCGCGAGTTGGGATGGAAACCGCAAGAAACGTTTGAGACCGGTATTCGCAAAACTGTGGAGTGGTATTTGGCCAACCAAGCATGGGTGGAGGGTGTGACGAGTAGGGCTTACCGCCAGTGGGTGGGTAAGCAGTACGGGGCTTAAGGCCAGCATGAAAATTTTGCTTTTAGGCAAGAATGGCCAAGTGGGCTGGGAGCTGCAACGCAGCTTGGCATCTTTGGGCGAGGTGTTGGCGCTGGACCGATACAGCACCAGCCATTGCGGTGACTTAAGCCAACCAGGTCAATTGGCGCAAACGGTGTTGAACTTTAAGCCAGACTTCATCGTCAATGCCGCCGCGCACACTGCAGTAGACAAAGCCGAGTCAGAGCCCGAGCTGGTAAAGATTTTGAATACCGATGCACCTGCCGCCTTGGCCAAAGCAGCTGCGCAAGTGGACGCATGGCTGGTGCACTATTCCACTGACTATGTGTTTGACGGTAGTGGCAACCACGCCAGGCAAGAAGGCGAGGGCACAGGCCCGCTGAGTGTGTACGGCCAAACCAAACTTGATGGCGAAAAAGCCATTGTGGCGAGTGGCTGCAAATATTTGATTTTTCGAACTAGTTGGGTGTATGCGGCCCTTGGGGGCAACTTTGCCAAAACCATGTTGCGCTTAGCCAAGGAAAGGGAAACGCTGACGGTCATCAATGACCAATATGGCGCACCCACAGGTGCTGACTTGATTGCGGATGTCACAGCACATGCCATACGTCGTGTGCTGAACACACAAAATATGTCATTCAGTGGTGTGTACCACCTTGTGGCATCAGGCGAAACTACTTGGCATGACTATGCACTTCACGTTATCGGAAAAGCCAAAGCGATGCACCCCGAATTAGCCTGGAAGGTGAGCGAGGTGACTCCAGTGCCCACCTCAGCTTTTCCAACGCCCGCAACCAGACCACTAAATTCCAGGCTTTGTACCACCAAGCTTCAACAAGCTTTTGGGCTGGTCTTGCCACCTTGGCAGCAAGGCGTAGACCGCATGCTGGCTGAAATACTTTAAATAAGAAAAATAGATATGACAAAGCAACGCAAAGGCATCATCTTGGCAGGAGGCTCAGGCACCCGCCTTTACCCCGTGACGCAGGCGGTGAGCAAGCAGCTCATGCCTGTGTACGACAAGCCCATGATTTACTACCCTCTTAGCACGCTCATGCTGAGCGGTATTCGTGAGGTGCTGGTCATATCCACGCCGCAAGACACGCCACGTTTTACTGAGCTATTGGGCGATGGTAGCCAGTGGGGCATGCACATTGAATATGCGGTTCAGCCCAGTCCCGATGGTTTGGCGCAGGCGTTCATCATTGGCAAGAATTTTGTGGCAGACCACCCCAGTGCTTTGGTGCTGGGCGACAACATCTTCTATGGTCACGACTTGGTCAAACTGTTGCAAAGTGCGGATGCGCGCACCAGCGGTGCAAGCGTGTTTGCTTACCATGTACACGACCCGGAGCGCTATGGCGTCGTCGAGTTTGATGCGCAGTTCCGTGCCTTCAGCATTGAAGAAAAACCAGCCAAGCCCATGAGCAACTACGCAGTGACCGGTTTGTATTTTTATGACGAGCAGGTGTGCGACATTGCTGCAGCCGTCAAGCCATCGCATCGCGGTGAGCTAGAAATTACTGATGTGAACAAGCGCTATTTAGAGCTGGGCCAGTTGAATGTAGAAATCATGGGCCGTGGCTACGCGTGGTTAGACACAGGCACGCACGACAGCTTGCTGGAGGCGGCCAGTTTTATTGGGACATTGCAAAAGCGCCAAGGCTTGATGGTGGCTTGCCCTGAAGAGATTGCATTCCATGAAAAGTGGATTGATGCAGCAGCCTTGGAAAAACTTGCCAAGCCATTGGCAAAAAATGGTTACGGGCAATACCTTTTGAATCTGATCAAGGCCTGAGATGCGCAAGCTAGAGTTCAAGCACATTTACCCCCAGTTGGTGATAGCGTTACTGGCAGCTGCACTGCTGACAACAGTGGCGGGAATTAACATCACGGTGCTTCTTTTGTTTCTCGCTACGCCGTGGTTTTGGACAACTTTTGAGTTTGAGTCGACTGAAAAAGCACGAGTCATACAGTTCTTTGCATTGATCGCAGCGTTTTGCAGCTGGGATATTGCGACTAATATATTGACCGGTGCATCTTTAGGCAAGGCGCTATCCGCCATGTCGCATGACTTGCGCCCCTTTGTGTTTGTCGTGCTGCTTTGGCCGATATTTGCAGTAGAAAAATTAGCCCGCTTTGCGCTTTGGGCTGTGATGACGGCATTTGTGGCGGTTGCTGGTGCAAATTTGTTGGCAACGCTGTTGGGACCAATTCAACCCGGCCAGTATTTGTGGCGGACGATGCATCATTTGCACGGACAAATGAGTGCAGGCGCTATTTTTCTTTTGGCGCAGTTGATATTGGTTCAACCTAAGGCAACATGGCGAACCATTTTTCCCCTTGTCATTTTGGTAGCAGCGATGGTATTTGCAAATGAGCGACGCGCTGGATATTTCTTACTCACAGCAGGCTTGCCGTTCTGGATTTACTTGAATCGCAAAAGATTTGCCCTTGGAAAAAACCGTTGGTGGCTAATAGCGACCGCTGTGGTGATTGTGTTAGGAGCCGCCAGTTCCTCTGTTGTTCAATCGCGGTTGGAACTGGTGCTGCAAGAGATCCACCAATACCTTGCGATGACCCCAGAGCAAAGGGCTGGGGTGAACACATCAGTTGGCATTCGTTTGCAGTTTTACACGTCCATCTGGGAGTTGCTTAAGCTAAGCAATTGGGTAATTGGGGTGGGCAGCGTTCATTTTGGTGATGCGTTTGCTGCGGTCAACTACAGCATGGGCACGACGCCAGAGCAAGCAAAAACTTACTTCGCCAACTTTCAAAACCCTCACAATGAGTATATGTTCATGCTGGCCACGAAGGGTGTGGTGGGGTTGGTGCTTTACCTGTCTATTTTTTGGCAAGCTTCTCGAATGGCACTGCAAAAAAAGGATGAAGCTCAGCGGATCGGCCTGCTGATGTTTGTTTGCATGTTTATGCTGAGCATTACATTTAACTCGATGGTGATTGACATGGAAGAGGGGCACTTCATGATGCTCATTCTTCTAATGTTTTTAGCTCCAAAATCATTGACTCTGTCATGTCGCCAGACTTAATGCGGGAAACTAATCAATGCCCTATCAAGTAACACTCGCCCCAATTAAAGGCGTTTTGGTACTGGAGCCAAAGGTATTCAGTGATGTACGTGGGTTCTTTTTTGAAAGCTTTAACACGCGTGACTTTCAACAAGCCACAGGCTTGAACGAAACCTTCGTGCAAGACAACCACAGCAAATCAGTCAAAGGTGTGCTCCGTGGGTTGCATTACCAGGTGCAGCACGCACAAGGCAAACTCGTGCGAGTTACCCAAGGAGCGGTGTTCGACGTGGCAGTGGATATACGCAAAGAGTCACCTACATTTGGCCAATGGTTTGGGCTCGAGTTGTCTGCCGAGAACAAAAAACAGTTATGGATACCGGCCGGGTTGGCGCATGGTTTTTTGGTAACCAGCGAGAGTGCGGAGTTTTTGTACAAAACGACTGACTTCTACCATCCAGAATTTGAGCGTAGTTTGTTGTGGAATGATGTGACAGTTGCGGTTCAGTGGCCTTTGCATCTGTTAGATGAAGCC
>CAISQQ010000111.1 GCA_903887655.1 uncultured Burkholderiales bacterium | reverse complement strand
CGGTTCTGCCCACAATGGACAAGTGGTCACAAGCCTCACACCCGGGACCGCGCAGCCGCACGCCTGCCAGCATCTCACCCGCACAAGCCCTCAAGCGCTCCAAGGTGTCGGGGCGCAACTCGCCGAGGTGGAGTGCACCCAGCACTGGCACCGAACAGTGGGGGCACAAAAGCGGCACCAAGCGCTGAAACACCACGCCCGAGATGAAGCCCTTCATCAAGAGCACCGAGGAGGGCACCCCCAACTCTCTGAGGCGGGTGAACACACCCATGGCGTCGCTCACGTGCAAGGTGCTCAAGGTTTTGCGCCCCGAGAGCACCAACTGTTTGATGTTGTCTGCGCTATCGAGGTCGTTGACCTCCCCCACCATCACCACATCGGGGTCTTGGCGCAAGGTGGCCGCCACAAAGGTGGTGAAGATCGAGCCATTTTGACGACTCATCAAGTCTCGCCTGGCCTCGGGCACCCCCATTTGGCAAGCCCCCGGGATCAAGTACTCCACGGGCTTTTCCACCGTGATCACTTTGATGTGTCGACCGCGGTGCTCAACGATGCGCGCCAACATGGACTGCAGCGAGGTGGATTTACCACTGTTGGTGGGCCCCACCAACAAGACCGCCCCATGGGCGGCGACGAGCATGTCTTCGATGGCCGCGACTTGCGCCGGCGTGTAGCCCATCGATTCGATCGGGCGCAGGGTCTGAGCGTCCATCACCAGCAAACGAATGACCACATGAAAATTCCCCGCAGGGTGGATGGGTGCGCTTGAGAGTCTCAACTGGACGTGCTGGCCCTCAACGGTGCGGTGCTCGATCACCGCGTCTTTGACGGTTTTTTCATCCCAGGTGATGCCTTTGTTGTCGGCATCGGCGTGCACGCCATAAAGCACATTGCACATCTCCATGGCGCTTTTGGCTGAGACACTGGGCTGCTCTTGGCGCTCGCCAAAGATGCGGAAATAGACCTGGGCAAAGGCCCCGCGCGTCTCCATGTGGATGTCGCTGGCGTGTTTGGCGATGGCCGAGTTGATGATGGCCCAAGCCTTCGTCTCCACCTGGGTCTCCTCCACAGCCTCCCCGCCCTCGTGGGCGGTGTGCACGCTTTTGATGATCTCTTGGCTGGCCAGCGTCACCCTCAAGTCCACCAAGCCGAGCGCGAGGAGTCGGCGTCTGAGCTCAAACTGCGCGTGCGAGCCCCACTGCACCTCACCCACCAGCACCGTGGCGGCGTGCTCCAAGGTTTTGATGACGGCGAAATGCTCTTTAAAAACACTCGGCACCCCTTGCCCCTCCATGGACAGGTACTCCCCGTGGGGCACATCCTTGACCTCGCTGATCATGAGACTCGAGCGTGGCTCGGGCTTCACACTCGCGTGCATAGCGCCTTCTCGGTCTGTGGATGGCGATCTCGCCGGCAATCTCGTTGAAGAGCCGAGTGGCCGATTGAAATTGAAATTGAGCTTGGGCTTGTCCGCGAGATGGAGGTCGGGCAGCCTACGCTCAGGCTTGAGCCCGGGCTCTTTGGGTGGGCAGGACCTCGCTTGGGTTGGGCCTGGGGGCTCAACACCTGGGTCTTCCAGATCGCTTGAATCCGGGCTCATGGTGATCGACAAGGCAGAGACTGGGGGCGCCAGCATTCGGGGCAATGCGGTCATGGATGGACTCCTTTAGGGTTGAACAAACACGTACTCACCCCGGAACTCGATGGACTGGCTCGGGGTGTATTGAATCGAGGTCAACACCAGGGGTGAGCGCTCGAGCTGCTGCGCAAACGCGGCGGCATCGAGCAAATGGGTCTTGGCCGTGAAGTCCAGCCGCCAAGTGCCGCGATGGGCCAGCAGGCTTTCCTCTTGAGCCGGGTTTGTTTTGGTGGCCGTGCTGGTGGTCGCGGTGGTCGCGGTGGCCGTGCTGGTGGCAGTGTTGTTGGTCAAAGCAGGCTCGCCAGGGCGCTGTGCATAAACGGCGTGGGGCTCTTCAATGACGAGACCGGTGTAGCGGTGGGCCAAGTCGCCTTTCAAGAACAGCATCCCCGCCTCCACACCCACCTCATCTGCCCTGACCTCGCCTGGCTGGGTGGGTAAATGAAGCGCCATGAAGGAGCTCGGTTGACGATCGGCGCTCAGGGGCAAGCGCACAAAGGGCAACTTCAACTGGTCTTGGGTTCGCACCCACGGGCCCTTGGCCTGCCAAGACACCTCACACCCGCTCAGGCTGCACGAGAGCAGACGGCTTTGGTAGCCATTCGCACTCAAGGGCAGCGCGTGGCGCAGTTCTTCAAAGGCCTGCCACAGTGCCATGGGTTGGGGACCCGCCCGAAGGGCCGCGCGTTGGGCCAGCCAACTCTCTCTCCGGGACAGCAAGGCCCTCTTTTTTTCGAGCTCGAGAGCTTCTTGCCGCTTTTTGCCCTGCTCTTGCTGCTGGGTGGCTTCGCGCCACGCCTGGGCCTGGGCCAAGAGCGCCCAGCGCTCCTGGGCCCAAAGGGCTAGCCCCCATCCAGCAGCCAAGGCGAGCACAAGAAAGAGGCCACGCTCCATCTTGGCGCGGGCAGTGAGGGCGTTCGGTAGGCGTGTTTTGCGCAGGACAAAGGTCTGCACGTGTTTGGCCACGCTTTTATCTTGCCGGCAGCGCTCGACTAAGCGTTGAAGGAAACCCGCCAGACTCTCAAGAGCGAGGTCCCGTGCGTGAACAGCGGCGGGTTGCTCAGGCGCGTGCTGGCCCAGACTCAGGCCTAAGGTCGGCCACGGGCCCAAACTCTCGAGCCAGCGTTGTCGGGTTGTTGATTCGGTGTCTTGCCCCACAACAGCATCAAAGCCCACCACGGGCAAACCCCCTTTGAGTGCGCACATCCAGACCACACCACCGTCAAGGGGCACACTCACCACCCCATCGGGGTGCAGCAGACCCAAGATCAACGCCCCCGCATGCACGCGGGTCTGCACCGACGGGTGACTGGCCAGCCAGACCTCGCCTTGGTGCTTGAAGACCAAGGTGCTCAAAGTGCTCGAGGCGCTCAACGCTGTCAGGCGTTTGAGCTCGGCTTGGAGGCCCGTGGCGCTTGGCATCCATTGCCATGACAGCCCCAGCGCCAAATCAAAGCCATTGAGCGTGAGCACCATGGTCAGTCCTCAGTTATGGGTTGGGGTTGGGGTTGGGAATGGATTTTGGGATGACCTGGCCAGCGGTCAAGG
>CAISQQ010000110.1 GCA_903887655.1 uncultured Burkholderiales bacterium | reverse complement strand
CTGAACCTTTCCGTGCAGGAGTATTTTGAGCGAAATCCTAAAAAATAGCATCGAGAGCGTCTAACAAGAACTCCCTCATTTTTGCACTAAGGAGCCGATTCGTTGAGAAGTGCTCTTTTTTTTACCCAGGCCAGGACGAGCCTGAAGCAGCACTGATCACCCGGTGCCCTACTGACTTTGCCGACAACTGCGGTTAATCGTCAACATAAAAAGTGGCATTGAATTCATGAATAGGATCAGATTGAATGGGGAAGGGCTTCTGTTTCGCGGCTGGCACTCAACAACACCAGGTGATCTTTGGGCATTTTGCGCAAATGCGATTGAATGATTTTGTAAATATCCAAATCAAAATCAGGTCTCTGACGCCCCAGGTGCTCGTCTAAGTCCTCGGGGTCTTTGACAAATCCCATGTAAAACCAGTGATCCACCACATGCACACCCTCCCCTTCCTTGATGCCGATGGGGCCTGGGTAGGGCCAGGTTTTGACCTTCATCGCGCTCAAGGCCGTGGTGAGTCTCAAGTTGTAGCGCTCTGCAGACTCGAGCCCCACGCATGCGCCCAGGCACTTTTTGAGCTGATGGGCAAAACACGGCTGTCCTTTGCCCAACTTTTCCAAACCCATCAGGCCCTCACACAGCGAGTGCTTTTGACACAAGGATTTCAGGGCATTTTTCGCCATTCGCTGCGAGGCAAAGAGCCCATACAAATGGTCGTTTTGACCCACATTGAGATCCTCTGCGCTCGTCATCTTGGCCCGTCGGTAACCCAACTCATCCGGCAGCAAGGTCCAGGCGCACAGCTCGCGACTGCGCCTGAGCTTGACGTTGAGGCTTGGGAGTTGATCCTTGATCATCTGGGACTCGAGAATCAAGGCGCCCAACTCTCCCGCAGTCTGAACCCAATCAATGTGTTTGACTTGGAGTGCGATTTTCATCTCTTTGGATTTGGTCAACGCCCCTTGAAAATGACTCAGAACTCGAGTGCGCAAGGTGTTGCTCTTGCCAATGTAGAGGGGCAGCTTCTCATCGCCATAAAAAATATAGACACCGTGAGTATCCGGGATGGCATCGATCTGGGCTGGATCTATATGGGGCGGAAGGGACGCCTTGCGGGTTTGTTTCACCACGTTTTGTTCGAGAACATCGGCACCAAAAAGGCGCTCGCACACCTGCCAAAACTGCCAAAGCACATCAGCGTCTCCCATGGCGCGGTGCCGCTGGTGCACACTCAGGCCATGGGCAAGAACCAAACTGTCCAAATTGTGCCGCGCTTGCAAGGGAAACAACTGCCGAGACAATTTCACCGTGCACACCACCGGCGCTTTGAAATCCATCTCGAGTCGCTTGAATGCCGCTTTAATGAAACCATAATCAAAGTTGGCATTGTGGGCGATGAAAATTTTCCCCTCCAACTCTTGCCAAAGCTCCTGGGCCAAGTCCTCAAATTGAGGAGCACCTTCGAGCATGTCGGGACTGATGCCGGTGAGGGATTGAATGAATTCAGGAATCCCCACACCGGGGTCGATCAATCGCTCCCAGCGCTGCACAGTCTGGTGATCCCACGTGATGACGGCAATCTCGGTGATCCGGTCTCGCTGCGCGTTCGAACCCGTGGTCTCAATGTCGACAAACGCCAAGGGAGCAAGATTCACGGCCATCGCAGTTTTGGCGCCTTCAATCGAGCTGAATGTGGCGCAACTTGATGATGTTGCCAAGCTGCAGCGACTCTTCTTGAACACGGGCTTTGAAGGCCTCGCTGCTCGAGCCCACCGCAAGCCAGCCCAAGCTCAGCAGCTTTTGACGAAACTCGTCTTGGGCAAAAATTCGAGCGATCTCACTGACCAACCGCGCCTTGGCTGGCGAAGACAATCCCGCGGGCGCCACCAGCCCTGTCCAGACTTCGAGCTGAAAATCCTTCACCCCAAGCTCTGACAAAGACGGCACGTCGGGCACCAAGGGGCTCCTCGCGCTGGTGAGTCCAATGGCTTTCAATTTACCCGATTTGACTTGTGGCATGGCAACGCCAGGAGGGACCAAGGCCATTTGGATTTGGCCACCCAGCATTGAGGTGATCACCTGCGGGTTGCCTGAATAAGGGATGTGCACCGCCTGCACCCCGGTGATCTTGGACTTCAAGAGCTCCATGCCCAGATGCGCCACCGAGCCATTGCCCACAGAGCCGTAGTTCCATTGACTGCCACTGCTTTGGGCTTGGTGAATGAATTCAAGACCATCGGGCAAATTCGCCGGGGCCAACAAAATCAAGGGCGAAGTGGCGAGCAAGGAGATGAAAGAAAAATCCTTGGCGGGGTCATAAGGCAGCTTGGGGTCGAGCAACTTGGCCGAGGTCAGATTGCCATTGATCACGACGCCCAGGGTGTGGTCATCTCCAGACTTGGCCACCGCGTCGGTGGCGATATTGCCCGAGGCCCCGGTTTTGTTTTCCACCACCACAGCCTGGCCCAAAGCTTTGGCCAAAGGCTCGGCCAAGGTTCTGGCCACCATATCGGGGGTCGATCCACCCGGGAAACCGACCATGATACGCACGGTTCGGCTGGGCCAAGTCGCGCCCGAACCCACTTGGTTTTGCGACCACGCCACTTCAGGCGTGGCCATACTCACCAAGCTCATCAACAGAGAAAAAGCCAAGGTACTGAGTTCAACGCGGTGTACAGAGATCATGACGGACCTTCCAATTGCCAAAAAAATCAACCCAAGAAAACACCCTGTGCGAGCAAACGCTCTTGAAGCAAAGGGATCGAAATATCGCGCGGGCTCGCGGAGGACTCGAGCCCCAAAGCGCAGGCCACACCCGCGGCCTGACCCATCACGAAACAAGCACCCGAAACCCTGGCGGCCGACTGCCCACCGTGGGTCATGGAGGCGCAACGCCCAACGACCAGCAAATTGTCCACATTCTGTGGGCAAATCATGCGAAAGGGCAATTGGTTGTAGGGCGCAGTGGCGCCTTCTCGAGGCCACTTGAACACCACATCCCCAGCCACATGCTCTTCCACCATCCAGGCATTGACCCCGATGCTGTCCTCAAAGCGGCGGCACTCAAGCACATCCTCCTCGCTCAACTGATAGACACCCACCATGCGCCGCGTCTCACGAATTCCCAATTGTGGGGCAATTTCCAACAAATACGAGGCTTCAAAGCCCGGCACGGAGCCCTTTAAGAATTGCATGAACTCAGCGATGTGCTCGCGACCCAAGACTTCGGCTCGGCTGACTTGCCAAGCGTTGCAGCCGTCCACCGGCGAGCCATCCTCATTGGCCACTTGCGTGACATTCGCACGCCACTCGGTGTTGTGTTTTTGCGGCTTGATGATGGGTGTGCGCCTGGTAAAACGCGTACCCGTGCGACGCGCCGACTCCATGTAGTCGTCAATGTTCAACAAACTTTGCTGCGCCACATCAGCACGCACGCCATTGACACGAAACATGCTCGTGGGGTACATCATGTCGTGGGTGCTCGTGCCTTTTTCAAACGCCACCCCCGCGTACTGCGCCAGATCTGCGTCTCCCGAAGCGTCGATGAATTGTTTTGCAACAACGGCAAAGCGACCTGACTTGTTCTCGATGAACAAGGCCTGAATGCGGCCTGGGTCAGCCATCAGCGCCCCGACACCATGGGTGTGAAAGAGCAACTCCACCCCCGCCTCACGGGTGATGCGATCGGCGGCTATTTTGTAAGCGGCATTGTCATAGGCCTGGGCAGCGATGCGACCGCCAAAGAGCAAATGGGGCTCGTTGAGTCCACCCAAGGCGTCAATTTGCGCCAACAACTCGGTGGCAAAACCCTGCACCACCCGCTCGATGCGTCCTTGGACCAAGGCATGCAATCCACAAAAATTCGTCACCCCAGCGGCGGTCCCCATGCCACCCAAAAAGCCATAGTGTTCGATGAGGAGAGTTTGAAGGCCACTTCGAGCGGCACTGGTGGCGGCGGCCATACCGGCGGGACCTCCCCCCAAAACAACGACGTCGTACTCGCCCCAGATGGGCGTGTGACGAGCGGCTTCAAGCACATGGGCGGGGGGGTTCAAATTCACAAGGGACCTCTAAGGGGACAAAGAGAGGGCAGGAAAGGACAACAGCAAATCAACACGAAAGAGACCTGACACCAAAACGTTAAATATGGGGAG
>CAISQQ010000109.1 GCA_903887655.1 uncultured Burkholderiales bacterium | reverse complement strand
TGACTTGCTTCATCAAGCCAAGTTCCAGCTTGAACAAGAGGGCTTTATGAAGCATGTCCAAGGCAATTTCCTTGGCGATACACCGATCGACTTGCCTTATTCGTCCAAGTTGCCTCCCTTGTTTTTTCAGAAACTAACCTTGCGCTCAAGAGGAGCGAGTTTTGGAACCATTGCTCAAGCTGCTCGCAACATCCAAATTGCGACAGGTCTGCCTGTGAGAGTGAACCCTGATGTGGAGTTGACCCCTCAACTTAACTCTCCAAACACTGCGCAATATGTCGCACCAGAGCCAGCCCAGAGTCAAGCTGTCGCAAGTGCCGTGTCTGTCAATCGATTGATTAATATTCCGTTGGACTATTCAGGCAGCTTGATCAACTACTTGAATACCATTGGTATTCAAGGCGGGGTCAATTGGGATTGGCGTGAAGGGGGGATCTACATTTACCGCTTGGTGACCAAAACCTTTGTGGTCTCCAATATCACCACTGGGGATTACTCAGTGACCGACTCGATGAACAGAGGCGGTTCGGTGAGTTCTGGCACAACAGGGGTGATCAATGCCACTGGCAACGGTAATTTCAGTAGTGGCTCGAGTATTTCGTTGCAGGGCATGATCTCACCCTGGAAAGCATTGTTGGCCGAGCTCAATACGGTCCTGAGTCCCTTGGGCAAGCTCAGTGTGAACGACTCTTTGGGTAGTGTGACGGTAACAGACAGCAAAGAGAATGTTGCACGAGTTGAGAAACTTGTGAACCAAGAAAACGCTTCATTTGGCAAGCAAGTGGCCATTGAGGTTAGAGTGATTCAAGTCAGCTTGTCCAAAGAGTCGCAATTGGGTGTCAACTTGGGATTGGTCTATAGCGCTTTGAATTCATCTCAGACGGCTGCGACCAAAACACTGGCTGCTATTCCTCCGAGCACCACCACATCGACAGCTGCGGGTACGCTCACTTTCAGAGTCCCAGACACGACAAGTCCCTATTCAAACACCAATTTTTCCCTGGCTGCTTTGAATGCGTTTGGTGACATTGTGCAAGATACAGCAACCACCTTGTACACCACCAATCGTGTACCCGTGATGTCGGGTAACTACTCAACCCAGGGTTTTTTGGCGCAAACCACACCGGCTATTGGTGGTGCTGTCGCGGGAGGATCGGGTGTTCCAGGTTTGACGCCTGGCTCAATCACGGTGGGTACATTTTTGAGAGTTCTTCCCACCATCAAAGACAACAACTCGATATTGGTGAATTTGTCGATGGATTTGTCGTCCTTGAACAAAATTGGCAATGCAACCACTGGGGAGGGGGCCACATTGCAGCAAATTCAATGGGCCAACACCACAGGTTCTAAGTCGGTGGTGAATTTATTCGTCAATCAAAATGAATCGATTGTGACGGTCGGCATCGTGTCTGATGTGTTGGTCAACAATGTCAATGCCAGTTTTGACGGCGCATCTCGAGATTCAAATAAAAATAAAAGTATTTTTGTGCTGATCATCAAACCCAGAGTGTTGAGGGGCTTTTGATGATAGTCATCAAGCGATCCAAACAAAAAATTGCCATTGCTTCTTCACTGC
>CAISQQ010000108.1 GCA_903887655.1 uncultured Burkholderiales bacterium | reverse complement strand
TGAGCCGTGAGGTTTTCAAACGGCAGCGGCTGAAGCGGCCTGGCCGCAGGGGCTGATTTTAGGGGGGATTGGGCCCAAAGCCTTTGGTTTCCATCACCGTTGGGGGGTGCGTTTAAAAATAGCCCGGGCCCAAAAGCCTCCTCGCCTTGGAAAGTGGGCACTCGGGGGCACTAAAATGCCCTGGAACGCTGAGAGCCCAGAGAGCCCTGAGACCCCTGAAACCCTATAAGCCCGGGCGGGTCTCACACGACTGAAGACGAGCGCCGAGGCACATCGATGCAAATCGATACCACTGATAGCGATTGACATTGAAATGGATGTTTGATGAACCCCCTCCCGCAAGACCCCCAGGCCGCGGCCCAATCCTTTGTCGCCTTTGCCCTTGAATCGGGGGTCTTGAAGTTTGGCGAGTTCGTGACCAAAGCGGGCCGTGTCACGCCTTATTTTTTCAATGCCGGGCTCTTTGACGATGGCCAAAAACTCGCTCGACTCGCGTCCTTTTACGCGCAAGCCTTGATCGACAGCGGCATCGAGTTTGACATGATCTTTGGGCCGGCCTACAAGGGCATTCCGCTCGGTGCGGCCTTGGCCATGGAGTTGGCCCGCTTGGGCCACAACGTGCCCTTTGCTTACAACCGCAAAGAGGCCAAAGACCATGGCGAGGGCGGCACCATCGTGGGCGCACCGCTCAAGGGTCGCGTCTTGATCGTGGACGATGTGATGAGTGCGGGAACGGCGGTGCGGGAGTCCATGCAGATCATTGAGGCCCATGGCGCCAAAGCACAAGCGGTGGTGATTGCGCTCGATCGCCAAGAAAAAGCCACCGAGGTGGTGAATGGCCAGACCCGGGACGTGGCCTACAGCGCCGTGCAGTACGCGCGCGACACGCTCGCTTTGGACGTCTGCGCTGTCGCCACCTTGGACGATTTGCTGGCGTATTTGGCAAGCGATGCGAGCGCCCCCAGTAGCGAGTTGCTCAAGCGCGTGCGAGCCTACCGGGATCGCTACGGCGTTTGACCCAGCCAGCCCTTAAAGAGCAGCCAAGCGGGCTTGCATCAAATCGTTGACCACTTGCGGATTGGCCTTGCCTTTGCTCGCTTTCATCACTTGACCGACCAAGGCGTTGAAGGCCTTGTCTTTGCCGGCCTTGATTTGGGCGATGTTGTCCGGGTTGGCGGCAATCACTTGATCAATGATGGCCTCGAGTGCCGAGGTGTCGTTCATCGACTTGAGCCCCAGGCGATCAATCCATTGGTCCACCAAGGCTTGGGCCGCTGTGGGGTCGCTCACGCGGGCAGACTCCTCGGCCCACAAACTTTCCACCAGCGTCTTGGCCGCATGGTTGGACAAGGTCGAGTCCATGATGCGCACGATCATCCCCGCCAGCGTCGGGGCCGACAGCGGGCAGGCGTGAAAGTCCAAGTGAGCCGCGTTGAGTCGCCGGCTCAACTCCCCCATCATCCAGTTGCTCGTCAACTTGGCTTGCGCACCGAGGGCCACGGCTTGTTCGAAGTAGTGGGCCGTGTCTTGGCTTTGGGTGAGGATGCTCGCGTCGTCTTCGGGCAGGCCCAAGTCGCGCACAAAGCGTTGCGCTTTGTCGCGGGGGAGCTCCCCCATGCGCGCCTTCACCTCCTCAACCCAGGCGCGATCGACCACCAAGGGCGGCAAGTCGGGGTCCGGGAAATAGCGGTACTCGGCCGCATCCTCTTTGGTGCGCATCGATTTGGTCTCACCCGTGTCGGGGTTAAAGAGCACGGTGGCTTGGATGATCTTGTGGCCATCCAAAATTTGTTCTATCTGCCACCTCACCTCATAGTCGATGGCTTGCTGCATGAACTTGAAGCTGTTCAAGTTCTTGATTTCTCGCCGGGTGCCCAAAGGCTCGCCGGGTCGGCGCACCGAGACATTGGCGTCGCAGCGAAAACTGCCCTCTTGCATATTGCCGTCGCAAATGCCAATCCAGGTGACGATTTTGTGCAGCGCCTTGGCATAAGCAACCGCCTCCAAACTTGAGCGCATGTCGGGCTCGGTCACGATCTCAAGCAAGGGTGTGCCCGCGCGGTTCAAATCGATGCCGGACTGGTTGACAAA
The DNA here is from genome assembly GCA_903887655.1 of uncultured Burkholderiales bacterium. Taxonomy (GTDB): domain Bacteria; phylum Pseudomonadota; class Gammaproteobacteria; order Burkholderiales; family Burkholderiaceae_C; genus Limnohabitans. The sequence continues at coordinate 3,141 of CAISQQ010000108.1, read as the reverse complement.
GTCCTCGTGCAAGGACTTGCCCGCGTCTTCTTCCAAATGCGCACGCACCAGACGGACCGTTTTTTTCGTCTCGCCCAAGAAAAACTCCACCTCGCCGCCCACCACCACGGGGATCTCAAACTGGCTGATTTGGTAGCCTTTGGGCAAGTCGGGGTAGAAATAATTTTTTCGCGCAAAAATGCTGCGCTCAGAAATCTCGCCACCCACGGCCAGGCCAAACTCAATGGCACGCTCAACGGCGGCGCGATTCATCACCGGCAAGGTGCCGGGGAGGGCCAAATCGACAGCGCAGGCTTGGGTGTTGGCCTCGGCGCCAAAGGCGGTGGAGGCGCGCGAGAAGATTTTGCTCTGGGTGGTGAGTTGGGTGTGGGTCTCAAAGCCAATCACCACTTCAAAGCCCTCGATCAAGGGCGACGCGTGTGGGGACGTTGTACTCATGCTGCGCTCCCGGGTCGTTGTGTGTGCCACTCGCTCACCCCTTGGTAGCGGTGGGCGACGTTCAAGAGTTGTGACTCTTTCAGATAGTTGCCAATGAGTTGTAGACCGACAGGCATGTGGCCCTCGCCAAAGCCACACGGCACGCTCATGCCGGGCAAGCCCGCCAAGGAGGCGGGCAAGGTGAAGATGTCGGCCAAGTAGTTGGAGAGGGGGTCGTTGGATTTTTCGCCGAGCCGCCAGGCCACTGTCGGCGCGACCGGCCCAGCAATCACATCACAGTGGGAGAACGCGCGCTGAAAGTCCTGGGCAATCATGCGGCGAATTTTTTGCGCCTGAACGTAGTAGGCGTCGTAGTAGCCGTGGGAGAGCACATAGGCGCCGACCATGATGCGGCGCTGCACTTCGGCACCAAAGCCCTCCGAGCGGGTCTTTTGGTACATCTCATCGAGATCCTTGTACTCGCGCGTTCGGTAGCCGAACTTCACCCCGTCAAAGCGCGAGAGGTTGCTCGAGGCTTCCGCAGGGGCCAAGATGTAGTACACCGGGATCGAGAGTTCGGTTTTGGGCAGTTCAATGTCCACGAGCTGGGCGCCCAAGCGCACGAGCTCTTGGAGCGCCAACTCAACGGCCACTCGCACATCCTCCGACAAACCCTTGGCAAAGAACTCTCGCGGCACGCCAATGCGCAGGCCTTGGAGGTCCGCGTTGAGCGCCAAGGTGTAGTCCTCTGCAGGCAGATCCAGTGAGGTCGAGTCCCGCTCCACGTCGGGGCCACACATGGCGCTGAGCAAGATCGCGCAGTCTTCGGCAGTGCGGGCCATGGGGCCGGCTTGGTCCAAACTGGAGGCGTAAGCGATCATGCCGTAGCGAGACGCCCGACCATAGGTGGGTTTGATGCCCGTGATGCCGCAAAACGCAGCGGGCTGGCGAATCGAGCCACCCGTGTCCGTGCCCGTGGCCGCTGGGGTGAGCCCCATCGCCACGGCGGCGGCACTTCCTCCCGAAGAGCCCCCTGCAATGCGGGAGAAGTCCCACGGGTTGTGCACCACGCCGTAGGCGGAGTTTTCATTGGCCGATCCCATCGCAAACTCATCGCAATTGAGCTTGCCCAGGCTCACCATACCGGCGGCCTGTAAACGCGCCACGACCGTGGCGTTGAAGGGCGAGCGGTAGGCGGCCAAGATCTTGGAGCCGGCGGTGGTGGGGAAGTCTTGGGTGACAAAGATGTCTTTGTGGGCGATCGGCACGCCGTCCAAAGGACGGGCTTGGCCCGATTGCAGGCGTTGGTCACTCGCATCGGCTTGCGCCAAGGTGTGTGCCTCGTTCATGCTCAAAAACGCCCCGCAAGACGCAGACAGCGCACCGGACGTGTCCGCTTGGGGGGCCGCCTGGGTGGACGACTGGGCGGACGACTGGTTGGGGGTGGGCGCGGCCTCGCCGCTGGCCATGGGGGCGAGACTCGCCGCGTGCAGGCGGTCGCGGGCGAGAAAGTGCTCGGCCACTTGGCGAGCACTCAGTTGTTGGGACTGCAAGGCTTGTTGGAGCGCTTTCACGCTCATGTCGTGGATGGCGTTCATGTCAGGACTCGATCACTTTGGGGACCAAAAAGAGGCCTTGCTTGGTGTCTGGGGCGCTGCGTTGGTTGGCTTCACGCGCATTGGCCTCGCTCACCACGTCCGGGCGCAGGCGCAGGCTCACCTCGGCCACCGTGGCGTAGGGGTGCGAGAGCGGCACCACACCGGTGGTGTCGACCGATTTGATTTGCTCGACCAGCTCAAAAAACGAATTGAGTTGGGTGAGCATGCTCTCGCGCTCGCCAGCGGTCATTTGCAGCTTGGCGAGTTCGCCAATTCGAGAGATTTCTTGCAGTGTCAAGGACATGGTCAAAAAGCGTGAAAGTTGAAAAATTAAAGCGCGCGAATCAACGCGGGACTCTGGGGTTCGTGTATTATCACGCCCCAAAGCTTGAGAAGTTTTGGGCGTGACCAAAACAGCCTAAAAAAGAAGATGTTTGGGCGTCTCAAGCGGCGTTTGAAGGTATCAAGAGCCGCGCACCTGCGCAACCGCTCACCGTCTCAGCTCTTGTCGCCATGGAGTTTAAGCGGTGTGCATTTGAGGAATTTTCATGTTTGGATCATTTCGTCGGTATTTTTCAACCGATTTGGCCATTGACTTGGGCACGGCCAACACCTTGATTTGGGTCAGGGACAAGGGTATTTTATTGGATGAGCCCTCCGTGGTGTCGATTCGGCACGAGGGTGGCCCCCAGGGCAAAAAAACCATCCAAGCGGTGGGTCGCGAAGCCAAAGCGATGCTGGGAAAAGTGCCTGGCAATATCGAAGCCATTCGCCCGATGAAGGACGGTGTCATTGCCGACTTCACGGTGACGGAGCAAATGCTCAAGCAATTCATCAAAATGGTGCACCCCCGCTCCATGCTCAAACCCAGCCCTCGCATCATCATTTGTGTGCCCTGTGGCTCCACCCAAGTCGAGCGCCGAGCGATTCGCGAGTCGGCCTTGGGAGCGGGTGCTTCGGAGGTGTATTTGATTGAGGAGCCCATGGCCGCGGCCATTGGAGCGGGACTGCCCGTGAGTGACGCGAGTGGCTCCATGGTGGTGGACATTGGTGGGGGCACGACCGAAGTGGGCGTGATCTCCCTCGGGGGCATGGTCTACAAGGGCAGTGTGCGCGTGGGTGGCGA
>CAISQQ010000107.1 GCA_903887655.1 uncultured Burkholderiales bacterium | reverse complement strand
CTGATCCCCTTGTAAGGCACGTGAAGCATCTCCAAGCCCAGTTGCAGCTTCATCAGCTCCATGGCCAGGTGATGCGGTGTGCCGTTGCCCGGTGAGCCGTAGTTGTACTGGTTGGGGTGGGCCTTGAGCCACTGGATAAGACTTTTTAAATCGTTGGGTGCCAGCACGGGGTTGGTGACGATGGCGAAATTGGCCACCGTCAGTTTCATCACTGGTGAAAAATCCGTGACGGGATCAAAGCCTGGCTTTTTGTACAAATTCGGCGCCATGGTGAGGGTGTTGATGGCCATGAGTAAATTGTGTCCATCGGGGGTCGCTTTGGCCACGAAATCGGCACCGATGTTGCCACTCGCGCCGGGTCGATTGTCAACGATCACGGCTTGGTGCCACAGCTCAGCGAGTCGAGGGCTGATGATGCGAGCAAGGATATCACTCCCAGATCCAGCGGTGAAGGGCACCACCAAGGAGACCACACGCTCAGGGTAAGCCGCCCATGCAGCGGGCAACAGGCCCAAGCTCAGGAGTACAGCACCCAAGATTGGGGCTACAAAAAATCGGAAAAAGCAAAGTTTCATGATGTTGGGCATTGAGGTTCAAAGGGATAGTCGATGGCCATGGAGCACTGATCCAAGGCCTGGGGCGGTCATGGTTTCGCGTCTTTGTCCCAGCCCAGCAACTTGAAAGCATTGCCAAAGTAAATCCTTCTCGCGTCTTCTGCCCCCAAATTGAGGGTTTCAATGGAGCGAATTCCTTCACGGATAAACATGGGCCCCTCTTCAGGGTCAAAAGGGCAGTCGCTGGCAAAGACCACATGCTCTGGGCCAAAGAAATCCAAGCCACAACGCAAGGCCGAGGACGAACCACCAAGGACCGTATCGCCGTAAAACATCTTGAAATATTCCATGGGTTTCTTTTTCAAACTGGCCAACACGTGATCCTCACTGCCATCGGCACTTCTTGAGCCCAATTGCGCCCACAAGGTCTCGGCGCGACCCTCGAAATAAGGCAGCATCCCACCACAGTGGTGAGTGATCAGTTTGAGCTCAGGCAAGCGGTCAAACAGCCCTGAAAACACCATGCGTGACATGGCAACACTTGTCTCAAACGGCCAGCCCAAGACTTGCCAGATTTCGTACTTAGAGCGGTCTTCGGTATCGTAATCGGGCTTGTGCCCGGGTCGGGTGGGGTGCATCCAAACGGGCAGATGGTGGTGGTTGGTGATGCGCTCAAAAATGGGGAATATCTCGGGGTGATCCAAGGCTTTGCCACTGGCATGCGAGAGCACTTGGATGCCTTTGGCGCCCAGAACCTCAATGGCATGATCCATTTCTTGCAGGGCCGCTTGCGGGTTGTTCATGGGCAAGGAGGCGACGAAAGTGGGGAATTGTTGGGGCCACTCACGACAAATCGCAGCCATCCCTTCATTGGCCACGCGGGCATAGGCGGGGGACTCGTCCGGTGTGCCCATCATCTCAGGTGAGGGAACAGCCAACGAGATGATTTGCTGCACATCGGGGAACTGCTTGAGCATTTCAACCCGAGCGGGCATGTCCCAGAGCATGCGCAAGTTGCTCATGCGCTTGATCATGCCTTGGTCGCGGCCGTGTTTTTTGACCAGCTCGACATAGCTCGGTGGCATCACGTGGTTGTAAATGTCAATTTTTGGGGTGTTCAAAATTCAAACTTTCAAGGCGTGGACCGCTTCAAATGGCCCGAGGTTGGTGGCGTTTCAGTGAGCCCATTGTTGGCCCAATGGGTGTGGGGTGGTCGTTCAATCGCTGTGCAGTCGTTTTGTTTCGCAATGACACAAGCTCCAGCTAAAATCATCTCATACATCGATCCTAGGAGAAACCCTTGCTTACCCTAATCACTTTGACCGTGGTGACGCTGAGGGAACCTGAAATAGGGCACACTTGGGGCCCAACGATTTCGACACTTTAATTGGCCTCACGGACTCAACCATGTTTTTAAACAAACCGCAAGAACTGACCCAATATGTTTTGGAGCAAATGGCCAAAACAGACGATCCCAGAACCCGTGAGATCATGGTGGGCTTGGTCAAACACTTGCATGCCTTTGTGAGCGATGTGCGACTCACGGAAGCTGAGTTTCACCAGGCTTGTGGGCTCATTGCCAAGCTCGGGCAGCAAAGCAGTGCCTCACACAATGAGGTGACTTTGATGGCGGGCTCGCTGGGTGTGTCGGCCTTGGTGTGTTTGAGCAACAATGGAGACGGGGGCAAGCGAGCAACCACAGCCAATTTAATGGGTCCGTTTTGGCGGCAAGACTCGCCCCTCACCGCCAGCGGTGCGTCGATCGTGCGCTCTCCCACACCGGGGGAGACGTTGTATGTGAATGCCTGGGTCAGGGATCTTCAAGGTCAACCCGTCTCGCATGCCATGGTCGATGTGTGGCATTCATCGAGCAAGGGTTTTTATGAGAATCAAGACGCCTCACAAGCCGAGATGAATCTGCGTGGACGCTTTGAGACCGATGGCGAAGGCCACATCGCTTTTCAAACCATCAAGCCAGCGGGCTACCCCATTCCAATCAATGGCTTGGTGGGCGAGGTGCTGTCTAAATTAGGACGCCACAATATGCGCCCGGCACATTTGCATTTTTTGATCTTCAAAGAGGGCTTTAAGACACAGTTCTCACAGGTCTACTCCAGCGATGATCCTTACTTGGAAACCGATGTCCAGTTTGGCGTGACCCAGGCCTTGATTGGCCAATATGTTTGGCACGAAGGCGAGACCCAGCCCAATGGGGTTGAAGGCAGCAACTGGTGGAGTTTGGATTTTGTCTTCGAAATCGAGCCCGGTGTGGCCTATCTGCCCAAGCCCCCCATCAGCGCTAAAGTCGAGGCTTGAGTGCACAGCAACAACTTTTTTTTAAACCCAAAGGAGAAACAGAGATGACCCTCAGAATCAATTCCATTGCGCCGGACTTCACCGCCAAGACCACCACCGGTGAGATTCATTTTCATGACTGGATTGGTGACCAGTGGGCGTGTTTATTTTCTCACCCCAAGGATTTCACACCGGTGTGCACCACTGAGTTGGGCTACATGGCCAAGATCGAGCCCGAGTTCACCAAGCGCCACTGCAAGCTCATCGGTTTGAGTATCGATCCCGTGGAGAACCACAGCGCATGGGCCAAAGATATTGAAGAGACTCAGGGCGCCCGAGTGAATTACCCCATGATCGGTGACACCGATCTTCATGTGGCCAAGCTCTACAACATGCTGCCCGAGAGCGATGCGCCAGGAGCTGAAAGAACGGCCGCGACCAATGCAACGGTGAGATCCGTCTTCATCATTGGACCCGACAAAAAAATCAAGTTGATGCTCACCTATCCCATGACCACGGGTCGCAATTTTGATGAAATCATTCGTGTTTTGGATTCCATTCAACTCACCACCGCCCACAAGGTGGCGACACCGGTGAACTGGGTGCCTGGCCAAGACGTCATCATCGCCGGCTCAGTGAGTGATGAGGAGGCCAAGCAACTGTATCCCCAGGGCTTTAAAACGATCAAGCCCTATTTGCGCGTTGTTGCTCAGCCCAAGTGACGCAATCGGGAGTCGCTCCAGGGTGACTTTGGGGTCCAACGCCCCACTCGATCTTGCGGGGGGGGGGCCTCGCGTGCGGTTTCTAAGTGGCCTCAATGGGCAGCACTGGCAGCAGCACTCCCATTGGAGGTGTCGCTGCTGGTTGAACTGGCTGGCCCCGCTGGTTTGTACTTGGCGGGTCGGTCTGGAATCCAAATGATGGCAATCAAGGCGATGAAAAACCAGCCCGAGGCATAAAAAATATCATCGGCTGCACGGGTGAAGGCTTGCTGATCGATCATGCGGTTGATTTGCACCCAGGCTTGCTCGGTGCTCAAACCTGCTTGGTTCATGCCGGCAATAAAAGCGCCAAAGGCGCCTTGATCTTGTATCAAGGGCTCGGTGAAATGCGCGTGGTGCAAGGAGGCGCGCTGGTCCCAAATGGTGGTGGCAATGGACGTCCCCATGGCGCCGGCGGTGATCCTGACAAAGTTGGACAAACCCGCTGCTGCAGGGATGCGCTCTGGCCCCAACCCAGCGAGCGACACCGTGGTCAGAGGAATGAAGAAAAAGGCGAGGGCTGCGCCTTGCAAAATGGTGGGGATCAAGATGTAGCCCAAATCCGTCTCTGTGGTGAAAGAGGCTCGCATCCAAAGCACCACGGAAAAAAACAAAAAGGCACCTGTGGCCATGAGCCTGGGGTCCCAGACATTGAGCTTTTTACCCACCAGGGGTGTCAAGAGGATGGCCAAGGCGCCCACTGGGGCCAAGGCAATGCCTGCTGAAGTCGCGGTGTATCCCATCCATTGCTGAAGCCATAAGGGCAAAATCACATTGTTGCCAAAGAAGATGCCATAGGCCAAGGACAGCGAGAGGCAGCCAAAAAAGAAATTTTTGCCCAAAAAGAGGCGCAAATCCACGACCGGGTGATCGTCGGTGAATTCCCAGACCAAAAAAACAGCAAAGCTGATGGCTGCCACCACGGCCAAGACCACGATGGTGCTCGAGGCAAACCAATCGAGCTCCTTGCCTTTGTCAAGCATCAACTGCAAACTGCCCACCCACAAGACCAAGAGGGCAAGTCCGATCGAGTCAATGGGGAGCTTGCGAATGGGGGTTTCACGCTTTTTGTAGATGACCCAGGTGAGCAATGCCGCCACGACACCCACAGGGGCATTGATGTAAAAAATCCAAGGCCAGGAAAAATTATCCGTGATCCATCCCCCCAGCAGTGGGCCCACCACGGGCGCGACCAATGTGGTCATGCCCCAAAGCGCCAGCGCCGTTCCTGCTCTGGATTTGGGATAGCTTGACATGAGCAAGGTTTGAGACAGCGGAATCATGGGGCCTGCCACCAAGCCTTGCAAGACTCGGAAAGCCACCAACCATTCAATCGAAGGCGCCAAGCCGCACAAAATACTGGCCACCACAAAGAGCACGATGCTCAAGTTAAAGAGCCTCACCGCACCAAATCGTTGCGTGAGCCAGCCAGTGAGTGGCACGGAGATGGCATTGGCCACCCCAAAGCTGGTGATCACCCACGTGCCTTGGCTTGGGCTCACGCCCAAGTCGCCTGAAATACCCGGTATGGAGACGTTGGCAATCGAGGAGTCGAGCACATTCATGAAGGTGGCCAAGGACAGGCACAAAGTCCCCAGCACCAAGGCCAAGCCCTTGAGTGGCTCGGGCGGTGTGTAGGCATGGGCTGCTGGTGAGCCTGATGGGGTTGCGTTGTCACTCATGGGCGTCAAACCTTGGGCTCAAGGGCCGGGAGTTGAAAGAGGGGCATCTGGCAGACAACATCTGATCTTTATAAATTGTCATGGATGATGCGTTTGACCAGAGCCTGGGCTTGGGCTTCATCGGTCTCAAAAGCTTGGGTCGATGAGAGCGCTTGAGCGCGCGGTTGGGTGGCCAGCAGTGCACCGGTTTGGTTGCTCGTGTCCACGCTCACCTCCATGGACAAGCCAATTCGAAGTGGGTTGATTTTGAGCTCTTGTGGATCCAAGGAGATGCGAACAGGCACGCGCTGCACCACTTTGATCCAGTTGCCAGTGGCGTTTTGTGCGGGTAAAAGCGCAAAAGCCCCACCGGTGCCCGAGCCCAACGCAGCCACTTTTCCGTGGTAAGTCACTTTTGAGCCATAGAGGTCAGAATCCAAGGTGACGTTTTGCCCTAAGCGGATGTTTTTAAGCTGAGCTTCTTTAAAGTTGGCGTCCACCCACAATTGATCCAGACTCACCAAGGTCATCAACGCCGATCCCGCGGATACGCGCTGGCCGAGCTGAACAAATCGCTTGGCCACATGGGCGTCGATGGGCGAGACGATGTCGGTGCGGTGGACTGCAAGGAAGGCCTCGCGCACTTTGCTGGCAGCGCGCTTGACGCTCGGATGCTCGGCAATGGAGGTGCCTTTGGTTTGCGAGAGACTTGCACTCAATTGTCGCTTGGCCACTTCCAAGGCCGCCAGGGCTTGCTCCACATTGTTTTTGGCCACCAGCGCTTGCTCACTGGCGTGCTCGAGTTCTTCTTGACCCACACTGCCGCTTTTGCTCAGGGGGCTGCGCCGCAACAAATCCCCTTGCGCTTTGGTGAGCTCGTATTGTGCTTTGGCAACGTCGGCTTCGCGCACTTTGATTTGTTGCGCCAAAGTCAGGTTGTTGTCAAACATGGTTTTGACTTCCCGCACGGTTTGCCCGAGTTGCTCTTGGGCTTGCTCCAAGGTCAGTCGCGCATCCAGGGGGTCCATTTTGAACAGAACTTGTCCGGCCTTGACCATGTCAGCCTCGTCGGCTTGAATGGAGGTCACGGTACCGGGGATTTGCGGCGTGATTTGAACCACATTGCCCGCTACATAGGCGTTGTCCGTGTTCTCTTGGTGTCTGCCAGTGAACCAGTGCCAAGTACCGTAGCCCAAGGCCACGAGAAGGACGGTACAGGCCACGACGGTCAGGCCTAAGCGGCGATTGTTGGCGGGGGTTTCGTTGTTGGATGCGTTCATGGTCTGGGGTGCTTTTTGATAATCGAATGGTCTTGAGGGGGGCGGGCGGTCTGTGTCAATGGGCAGCGGATGCCAAGGCATTCGCTTCGCTGTAGCCTCCACCGAGTGCGTTAAAGAGGGCCACATGGGCGCTCAACAGTTTGGCCCTCAACGAGACCAAGGCTTGGGCTTTGTTCAGGCTCACTCGCTTGGCGTTCAAGACAGGTTGCAAATTGCTCAGCCCTTGTTGGCTGCGCTCGCTGGCCAAGTTTTGGGCTTTGCGTGCCAAGGCCAATGCGTCGGTGTTTTGAATCCATTGAGGCTCAATACTTTGGAGTTCACTCAAGGCGTTGGCGCACTCTTTGACGGCTTGGAGCAAGGTCTCGTTGTACTGCGCAATGGCACTGTCTCTTTCGCTTTCTTTGCCAAACAGTTGGGAGCGCAAGCGGCCCCCATCAAAGATGGGCAAACTCACGCTCGGTGCCAGACCGTATTGAAGGCTTTGGCCCTGGAGCAATTGATTCAAATTGATGGTGTTGTAACCGGCAAAAAGTCCGAGATTGACATTGGGATAAAAATTCAATTGAGCCGATTCCACTTGCCCCAAGGCCGCTTGAACTCGCCACTGTGCAGCACGCAAATCGGCTCTTTGCGTGAGCAAGTTCAGCCCCGGAGGACTGGGCCACTGGGGAAGGGCGAGGGAGTCTAGACGGGGGGTCAGCTTCTCAAGGTCAAGGGGGTTTTGAGCGGTCAAGACCGCCAGCTGATGCTGGTTGGTGCGCACTTGTTGCTCCAGGTCATTGAGTAAAGAGTCCCGTTCTTTCAGTTCGGACTGGGCCTGAGTGAGCTCGATGCGGTTGTCAAGCCCGCGCTCGACGCGTTCTTGTAAGAGATTGATCGTGTCGATTTGCAGTTGGCGTTGTTGGCTTGCATACTCCAATTGGTCAACCCAGGAGGCCAAGTTGACGAAGGTGAGCGCGACTTGGGTGGCCAATTGCAATTGAGCATAGTGACTTTGGGCTTCTTGGGCCTTGACCTCGCCAATGGCGGCACTCAACAGTGCAGCACGCGAACCCATCAAATCAGGATTCCAGTTCAAGTTGGCTTGCAAGTTCCCCATGTTGATGGTGTTGCCGCCAATGGGTGGGGGGAAGATGCCTGTTTTGGAATAAAGCTGACGCGATAGATCTAGCCCCACTTCGCCCTGAGCCAGCGTGGCTGATCGGCTCAGCCCGGCCAAGGACTGGGCTTTTTCAATGCGAGTTTTGGCCAAGCTCAAGCTGGGGTTATTTGCCAGGGCTTGGGCCACCAAGGCAGAGAGATCTGCGTTTCCCAGTAACGCCCACCAATTGGAGGGGTTGAGCTCTGCGTTGGCGGCAGACTTTTTCGTTGACAAGACCGACTGCAGACGCTCTTGCAGCCCATTGTTGGGGCTGGTCCATGCACGCGTGTCGAGTTGGGCCAAGGCGGGGGAGTCAACACCTCGCTCGGCACAAGCGCTCAATAGGAGGGCTGCGCTCAGGGACAAGCAAGCCCCAATTGAAGGGCCAAAGACAGCAAGCCTGTCGAGCTGGGGGAAGTGGCGTTGGGGTGTCATGGTGTGATGATTGAAGATGGGTGGGGCTGGCGTGCCAGTGGCTGAGCTTGGGGGCTATTCGATGCCCGTGTCTGAGGCAAGATATCTTGGGGCGCATGAGGACAAATCGCTCCCTCTCCCGAGATCAGCATTTGTTGCAGTGAATCGATGAGGACTTGGCTCGCTTGGGGGCCCAGTGCACTCAAATGGCGGTTCATCACGCCACTCAAAACCTGGGGCACGCGCGCGGCGATCTCTTTGCCCTGAGGGGTCAAGGTGAGCTGGACCACGCGCTTGTCGAGTGGATTGCGCTCGCGAAGGATGAGGCCTTTTTTTTCCAGTCGATCCAAGGATCGGGTCAAGGCCCCAGGATTGACCTCAATTTCTTTGGCCAAACCCAACACCGTGCACGAGCTCGATTGGGTCAGACGAAACAGCGGAAACCACTGGGCGTAGGTCAAGCCAAATGGCGCGAGTTCATCATCGGCTTGGCGCAAGATCGAATTGAACACCTTTCGAATGAGCCGACCCACGCAAAACGCTTGGGTGTAGGTCTCGCTTTGGTAGAAATCCCCTAATGCGGGCAGGTCATGAATGGACATGATTCAATTTTAGTTGCCTAAGCAACTAAATGCCGAGGACCGCCTGAAAGCCTGTAGAAAGATCAGGGTTAATACTTATTTTAGGGGGTTGGATGTGCCCAATGTGGATTCAAACATGAAAAACAGACCCGCTCACCGCCAAAGCCGCTGCCCTTCGATGGGGTTCACAGCAGAGGTGGCGCTTATACTGGGGACTCACGGCCTGCAAAGAGCCCTTGGGTCTTCGTGTCCGCGCCGATGGTCTTGTGTTTTAGAGCAAAAAAGGTTTTTTCGATCATGTCCCCATTGTCGCAATCGGCCCGTGTTTTGATCGTTGGAGGGGGTATCGGTGGATTGGCCGCGGCCCTGGCGTTATCGAAGCAAGGCGTTGCCTCCACCGTTCTCGAGCAAGCCCCACAGCTGGGAGAAATTGGCGCTGGCATTCAACTCGGCCCCAATGCCTTTGCTGCCTTTGATGCGCTCGGACTGGGTGAGCGTGCAAGAAGCCGCGCGGTCTATACCGATGACTTGATCATGCAAGATGCAGTCGATGGCCAAGTCGTTGTCAAAATCCCAACGGCACAGGCGTTTCGTGATCGCTTTGACAACCCCTATGCCGTCATTCACCGAGCCGATATGCACCAGTCTTTGCTTGAGGCGGCCGAGGAGAGTGGGCTCGTAGATTTTCTCATCTCGACCCGCATTGAGCGCATCGAGACCACTGACCAGGGGGTGCGTGTCTACGATCAACACAACCGATCCTTTGAGGGCCAAGCTTTGATTGGTGCCGATGGTGTGAAGTCGGTGGTGCGTGAGCATTTTGTGGGAGACCCTCACCGAGTCACGGGTCATGTGGTCTACCGCGCCGTCGTGCCTGTCGAGGAGTTTCCCAGCGACTTGCAGTGGAATGCTGCGGCGCTTTGGGTGGGCCCCAATTGTCACTTGGTGCATTACCCACTCAAAGGTGGCGAGCAATACAACGTGGTCGTGACCTTTCACTCCAGACAAACGGAAGAGTGGGGGGTGACCGAGGGCTCTCAAGCCGAGGTGCAAAGTTATTTTGATGGGGTGTGTCCCGAGGCACGTCAACTCATTGACCTGCCCAAGAGCTGGCGTCGCTGGGCCACAGCCGATCGGGACCCAATTGCTCAGTGGAGTTTTGGGCGCTGCACGCTGCTTGGCGACGCTGCTCACCCCACCACGCAGTACATGGCCCAAGGCGCTTGCATGGCCATGGAGGACGCGGTAACGCTTGCTGAGTGCTTGCGTGTTGGCGATCATGACTGGGTGAGAGCTTTTGATCTGTACCAACAAGCTCGGGTTGCAAGGACGGCAAGGATTGTGCTGTCATCGCGTCAAATGGGTAAAATTTACCACGCGAGCGGTGTCGAGCGTTTGGTGAGAAATGATATGTGGCGAGGTCGCAGCACGGAGCGGTTTTACGATGCGCTCGAATGGTTGTACGGTTGGAAGCTTGACAATTGCCTGTCTGGGGTTCAAGCACAAATGACCGGCTGATTTTTTGTGTGTGCGTGTGGTTTATGCAAGCCTCGGGTCAATTCAACAACAAGATCAACAAAGGAGTCTAGACATGGAAGATGTAGAACTGGCCAAATTGGAAGATTTGCCTCAATCGTATGTGCAAGACTTGACCGCGCACAACCTGGTGCCACTCTGGCCCAGCTTAAGAGGCGTCTTGCCGCCCACCAAACCCAGGCCTTTGACCCAGGCCACGGCTTGGGCTTATCAAGATATTCGACCTTTGCTCATCCAAGCCGGTGAGCTCACGCCCATTGAGAAGGCTGAGCGACGCGTGTTGGTCTTGGCCAACCCAGGACACGGCCTGCAAAAGATGCAAGCCAGTGCGGCGATCTATTTGGGCATGCAACTCTTGTTGCCCGGCGAGCTGGCCCCTCCCCACCGCCATACTCCCAATGCGGTGCGAATGATTGTCGAGGGAGAAGGTGCCTACACCACGGTGCAAGGCGAGAAGTGCCCGATGAGTCGAGGCGACTTGATCTTGACGCCCACTGGTTTGTGGCATGAGCACGGCCATGACGGTGATCAACCGGTCATTTGGCTTGATGTGTTGGACTTGCCCATGGTTTATTACATGGAAGCGTCCTACCACGTCAACGGCACACAGCAAGAACTCACGCCAGGCCACGGTGAAGCGCAGTACAGTCGTGCTGGGGTGATTCCCACACCATTTTTCAGTCGCTCTGACAAAGCCTATCCGATACTTCGGTTTGCATGGACAGATGTCAAAGCCGCTTTGATCAACTTGGCCAATGATGCAGCTCAGGTGGAGTGCGTTCAAGTGACCTACATCAATGCTTTGAACGGCCACGATGCGGAAAATATTTTGGGCTATTACGCGTTGATGCTACGCCCAGGCCAAACGCTGCGCATGCCCGCGCGCTCTCCTGCATGTGTGTTTCACGTGATTGAGGGCCAAGGCATGGAGTTGAGGTTTGAAGACAAGGTCTTTGTTTTAAAAGACGCCGACACGGCTTGCGTACCAGGATACGGCGCTGTAACGCTTAAAAATTTGAGCGCTGAGCAAGCCTGCTTTGTGTTCATGACCGATGAGTCTCCTTTGCACCGCAAACTGGGTGTTTATGAAAACTGGGGTTGAGGCAAGCCGAGCTTAAGCTGAGCGGCCTTTCAATTTTAAAGCGCGATGTCCCGCTCATAAAGAGCGGGACGCTTTAGTCAATCGCCACGTTACCGCTGCGGATCACTTCTCGCCAGCGTTGAGTCTCTTCTTTCATCCATTGTGCGAGCTCCTCAGGTGTATTGCCCACTGGCTCTGCGCCGAGTTCCTCGTATTTTTTAACGATCTCTGGGCTTTTTAAGATTTCTGCAATGGCTTTGGAGATTTTGTTGGCAATGGCCATGGGGGTTTTGGGGGGAGCCACAACCCCAAACCAGGTCACCGATACGAGCCCTGGGAGCACTTCATTGATGGCGGGAATTTGTGGGTGATTGGGGTTGCGTTTGGGACTGGTGACCGCCAAAATTTTTAATTTCCCAGACTTCAAATGCGCAGAAGCTGCCGACAAATTGCCAAACATCACTTGTACATGACCCGCCAACAAGTCGGCAATGGCCGGCGCATCCCCCTTGTAAGGTATGTGTGTCAAATGGGTGCTTGTTTTTTGCTTGAACAGTTCTGCGGTGAGGTGAGCCGTTGATCCGTTGCCTTGCGAAGCATAGGCCAATTTATCCGGATTGGCGCGCGCATAGGCGATGAATTCTTGCAGCGTTTGAGCCGGAACTGAAGGGTGGACCAACAAGGCGTTGCTCACGGTGGCCAGTACGGTGATGGGAACGAATTTGCTGGGATCGTAATTGATCTTGGGGTAAAGGCTCACGTTGATGGTCAGTGTGGTGGGAGGGGATGCCATCAAGGTGTAGCCATCCGGTTCAGCCGCATTGAACCACTCTGCACCGATGTTGCCCGCAGCACCCGGTCTATTGTCGACAATCACCGCTTGGTTGAATTTGATCGACAAAGCCTCGCACACGAGCCTGGGCAATACATCGGCCGAGCCACCCGCTGGGTTGGGAACGACCAAACGGATGGGTTTTTGAGGCCACTCGGAGACAGTGTCAGCCCAAGCGCAAGACAGGGGCACTGCAGCGCCAAATCCCGCAGCGCTCAGCAGCGCAAGAGCTTCACGGCGGTGCAGTGTGGGCGGTGTTTTATTCATGGCGCATCTCGGTTGATGTCTCTAGTGGGGTTGATCTTGGGTGCACGATGGGTCTAAATCGGGATGACCATGAGTGTCTCAATGATGCGGGAATCAAAAAGGAAAAGTCTTTCTTTGAATCTCGCACCTTCTGGGGTGAGTACGATTTCGTCTTGGCATTGGCCTGTGGCAAAGATTTTCATATCCCCACTCAAATCCATTGTTCGAACAATCAGGAAGTTGTGGGTCACCTGAAGCGTGTCATGGTGTTGGCTCGAGATATGAATGCCCGAGAGAATGTGGCGGTAGTGTTGGGGTTGGTAGACATTGGCTTTTCGCATGGACAAAATGCGGTCGCGCAACTGAGCGGCGCCCTGGGCGTCGATCACAGCGAGCGGCAAGCCTCGGTCATGGTTAAAGCGAGACTTGACTGTATAGCGCGCGTCTTCGAGCAGCAAGGTGGGGATGTGTTCAACCCGGTCTTCATCGATGGCGCGAGCCCAGGCATAGATCAGTTGTTCTGCAGCTCGGTATTGGGTTTCAAATTCAATCATGGTCTATTTCTGATGCGGTGAGGCTTGGAAGGGGTCAAAGTGGTGGGCGTCAACCCACCGGACTTAAAAGCCCATGTCCTCTTTGTAATGGTTCCAAAAATTGCGGATGGCGCGCTCCGAGAGTTTGCTTGAACCTTGGATATCGAGCTCCTTGCCACCCATTTCAATGAAGGACTCACCGACTTGTGCATCGGCCATGGCGTGCTGCATCATCTCGCACACGGCCGCGTCCTCCACCGAAACCATGCCGGCTGATCCGGCCAAATTGGTTTGCACCAGGCGTTTTTGTGTCATGGCCTCGTCATCATCCGCAAAGCCAAAGTAAGTCCAAACCAAATCGGTTTGTCCCACGCCCTTGGGACAAATGTGGCGTGTGGCCAAGCTGTGGGCGATTTGGTGCAGCACAAATCCCGGGTAGGTGCTCAAAATTTGAACACTCACACCGTCGCCGAATTCATCCTTCCAGCCCAAAATACTGGGATCTTCAAGATGAAGGCCATCATTGTGGGAGCGCAATTGTGCGGTGGTGGCTTCGTAGTCGGCTGATTTTTTCTCGGTTCCCGCCTTCGTGTAGAAATACACATGGCGCCCGGCCTTGTCCAAAACCATGCCCGACTCTTGGGACATGCGTGAGAGGCCAAAGGTGCCATAAAAGGTGTGCAAGATATTGGCGTGGTAAGAGTCGCGTGGGTTCTCGTGATAGGCTTTCCAGTTGGCATGGATGCGTTGGGTGTCATAGCCGAGGACTTTGAGCGGGCGGTTCAAGACGCGCTTGATACCGACGGCCACCTCGCCGAGCCATTCTTCAAGTGGGGGCGTTTCTGCTGAAAACGTCGCAAAGACCAATCCACACAAGGTGGCAACCCGGCATTTTTGCAGTCCATGCTCACTGAGCTGGAAGTCCTTGGGCAGACCTCCTTCGCCACGCAGACCTTGACTAAAAGCGGCATGACTCAAGTCCCCTTTGAGGGTAAAGCTCCAGGCGTGGTAAACACAATAGAGTTTTTTGGCCTTTCCAAACGCTTCGCGGCAGACCATGTTGCCGCGGTGAGCGCAGCGGTTCACCAGCACATTCAAGCTGAGGTCATCTGCACGCGTGAGCACGACCGACTGCTCGCCGATGTAGGTGGTTTTGTAATCCCCCGGTGTGGGAACTTCCACCTCCAAGCCCACATAGTGCCAATGCTTGCCGCGAAAGATGTGGGTTTGCTCTCGGGCGTAGGTCTGCGCATCCAAGTAGACCCAATAGGGTGCGCGCGTGAAGCCCTCTTGGGGCCAGGCACGAGCGAGCCCCGCGGCGTGATGTTGTGGTGGCGCCGAGCTGGTCTTGGAGGGTGTGCTGGGGGAGTGGTCGAGTGGGCACATGACGAGAGGTTCTGAGTGTGAATTGACCTGTATTTTCACACATTGTGACGGTTTTCAGGGTATGGGCATACCCCAAGGGCGCTCGTGTTGAGGTCTGAGTCAGGCGGCCTCATTGGCCGAATGCGTCGTTTGGTCTGGGTCTTGGCGACTTCACGTGAAGACTGGGGGGCAAAACTTGGCTATGATGAGCGCAGCAACTTATCAACACGGGTCAAATGGAGTCATCGATGAAGGCAGCTTGGTACGAAAAAAATGGTCCTGCAAGGGAGTGCTTGGTCGTGGGCGAGATGGCCCCCCAAAAGCCGGGTCCGGCAGAAGTCGGCGTGAAGGTCATCACTTCAGGGGTCAATCCCTCCGATGTCAAGTCCCGCTTGACCCGCCCGGTGGCTGGATCGCGCATCATTCCCCACAGTGACGGTGCGGGAATTGTGGTGAGCGTGGGCGACGGTGTGTCGCCTTCCCGGATCGGTGAACGTGTGTGGCTCTGGAATGCCCAGTGGGGTCGCCCCCATGGCAGCGCTTGCGAGTTCTTGACGATTGCCTCCTCGCATGCGGTCAAGATGCCCGATCATCTCGATTTTGAAAGCGCTGCATGTTTGGGTATTCCCGCTTTGACCGCCTTGCAAGCCACCCGTTTGTGTGGGCCCCTCGAAGGCAAAACAGTGCTGGTCACCGGTGCGGGTTCTGCCGTCGGACACTATGCCAGTCAGATGGCTCGCATGTCAGGTGCTCAGGTGATTGGCACGGTGGGTTCGGCCACCCGTGCGGCACATGCCTTGAGCGCGGGGGTTGAGCACTTGATCAACTACAAAACAGACTCGATTGTGGACGAGGTGGCTCGATTGACCGACGGCAAGGGAGTGGACTGCGTGATCGATATGGATTTTTCCAGCACGTGTGAGTTGCTGCAAACCACCGCAATTGCCAGCCACTCGCGCGTGGTCTGCTACGGTTCGAACTCGGCCGATGTGAAGATGCCCTTCAGGCCTCTTTTGTGGAAATCCGCCGATTTGAAATTCTTTTTGGTTTATGACTTGAAGCCAAAAGACCGCGAGGACTGTTTGCTCCATCTCAATGAAATGCTTCAAAAGAACGTCTTGGTTCACGCTGTGGGAAAAACCACGACCCTGGACGATATCGCCTCAGCCCACGAGTGGGTGGAGGCGGGCAAGGTCATGGGCAATGTGGTCATTCAAGTCCAAGAACCTTGAGTGCACAGGACTGGGCTGACCCTCAGTCCTGCGCTGGAGACTGCGGCCCTTTTCTTTCCTTTTTTCTTTGAGAACGCTTTATGTTGCGACCCCTTCATCACCACACTGTGCCAGCCTTCTTGGACGATCTCATCCCAACGCAGTGCTCGGTGGGTTACTGGGAGGTGCACAACAAAGTTCAGGAGTGGCAGGCCTTGCCCAAGAAAGCGCGCAAAGAAATTCTCACCCAGCATTGGTTCCCTTGTGTGATGGGGCCAGGCCTCAAGCCCTATATCGTGGATCACCATCACTTGGGTTTGGCCTTGCACCATGTTGGGCAGAGGAAAGTCTTTTTAATGGTGCTCTCGGATTGGTCCCATTTGGACGAGGTGACGTTTTGGCGCATGATGGAGTTTCACCAATGGGTGTATCCCTTCAATGAAAAGGGCCGGCGCGTGAGCCTGGACAAGCTCCCAGGCCATGTGAGTGATCTTAGGGACGATCCCTACCGCAGTTTGGCTGGGTTGGTTCGAAAAGCGGGTGGATACGCCAAAGACACCACCCCCTACAGTGAATTTTTGTGGGCCGAGCACTTTCGGGTGCATTTGCCCATCCCCAAAAAACCGCATTGGCCCACGCTCACCCAAGCGGGCGTGGCTTTGGCCGTATCCGCAGATGCCAGTTATTTGCCCGGTTGGGTGGGCTCATCCCACCATGCTGGCTAAGTCATGAATGCGCTGTGCAGGGCTACAAACCCAGCAATCCGTCTCTTTTTGACCAACAAAGGCGAACAAACGCCTAGAGTCCTGGGGTTAAAGTCGTCCTTTTTTTGGTAGGACGTGATTTTCAATGTAGAGTACGAACATGAAAATTTTGCTCATCGAAGACGAACTCAAAATTGCAGACTTTGTCCTTCAAGGCTTCTCGCAGGTCGGCTTTGAGACAGACCATTTCACCCAGGGTACGATTGGTTTGAAAGCAGCGCTCACCGGTGAGTATGACGCCATCGTGCTCGACTTGATGCTGCCGGGCATGGACGGCATTGAGGTTTTAAGCAACATCAGGCAGTCAGGCAGTGCGATTCCCGTGATCATCCTCACCGCCAAAGGCGACTTGAGTGACCGCTTGATTGGGTTTGAGGCAGGTGCCAACGACTATTTGCCCAAGCCCTTTTATGTCGAAGAGTTGATTGCCCGAGTCAAATCCTTGATGATCACTCACAAGGGTCAAGATAATTCATTGTTGGTGGTGGGGCAACTGAGCTTGGATCGCATCACCCGCCGGGTGCAGTGGCTCGACCATGCTATGGTGCTGAGCCAGCGCGAATTTACCTTGCTCGAGTACTTGATGCGCACACCGGGTCACATCTTCACGCGCAAACAAATTCTCAAACACGTCTGGGCCATTGAATTTGATCCCCAAACCAACGTGGTCGATGTGTGCATCCAGCGTATCAAAAAGAAATTGACCCCAACGAACCAAAAAAATGTGGCTGATTTCCCGATCGAGTCCATTCGTGGTGTGGGCTATAAAATCAAAACGGTAAGCCATGACGTTTGACCCTCAGCGCTTATTCAAATGGGTTTACTCGTTTCGGTTTCTCATCGCGATCCAAGCGCTAGTGTGCACCTTGCTGTTTTTGGCGTTCAATCGATGGGTCTCCCAAACCATGGTGTGGAACATCATCCATGACAAAATTCAGTCCGAGCTACTGATACGCTACAGCCCTGCAGTTGGTGATCTCAAGTTACAAGACACCCCCCAATTTTCCAATTCGAGCGAGACCTTTGGTTTGTTCAAATTTGACTATAAACAGGTCTTTGTCGACGAAGTGGTCAAGCGATCGTTTCACTGTGACAAACAAGGCTTGGCCACCTTTGGCTTGGGTGCTGCAGTGGACCCTTCTGGTCGAAAAGCTCGGTTGTTTTGCGTTGACTTGATCGCTGCCGCATCTCACTACAGCGGCTGGAAAAACTTCGACGTCAAAGGGATCAACCACCAAACCCAAGAAGGCGTCATGACGCTTCACGGTTTGGATTGGATGGTCATTCAGATCGACCCCAAGAGCGACCAGTGGCCTGTGAGTTGGTTGGCCGTTCCCAGGTCCGCAGTGGGTGATTATGTGGACCTCATTTGGGATATCCGCGACAAGGTGTTGATTGCCGTACTGCCAGTCTTGTTGATCACTGTTTTATTGACCACCTTTTTG
>CAISQQ010000106.1 GCA_903887655.1 uncultured Burkholderiales bacterium | reverse complement strand
CCAGTGAATCCGATTACACCTTGTGATCCAGTGAATCCAATTACACCTTGTGATCCTGCATATCCGAAACTGCCAGTAAATCCGAAACTGCCAGTAAATCCGAAACTGCCAGTAAATCCGAATGAACCTGCATATCCAGTACTTCCGACATATCCCAACGATCCAATATATCCAAGTGAACCGGCGTATCCCTGCGAACCAATATATCCAGTACTACCAGTATATCCCTGCGAACCAATATATCCAGTACTTCCAACATACCCAAGTGAACCTACAAATTGCGAGAGAGAATCATGGCTCTTGAAAAAGGCCTTCAAACTTCATCTGGAACATAAATGGACATCCATCAAATACTCAAACAGTTGCCCCACCGTTATCCCATTTTATTGGTGGATCGGGTCTTGGAGCTTGAAAAGGGTGTGCGCATCAAAGCTTTGAAAAATGTCTCGATCAATGAGCCTCATTTTATGGGGCACTTTCCGCACCATCCTGTGATGCCAGGGGTGTTGATCTTGGAGGCCTTGGCACAAGCAGCGGCTTTGCTCGCCTTTGATGCACTGGGCACCGCCCCCGATGATCAATCGGTCTATTACTTTGCGGGCATTGATGGCGCTCGCTTTAAGCGGCCCGTGGAGCCAGGCGACCAGTTGATTTTAGATGTTGAACTTGAGCGCATGAAAGCCGGCATCTTTAAATTCAACGCCAAAGCATTTGTCGGAGATGAGTTGGCCACCGAGGCGCAGTTGATGTGCGCGGTCAAAGCCATATCAAAATAATCGTTCAATGGTTGAGGTCTTCTTTATTTTATCCACCCACATTTTGACGCCATGAGCCTGATTCATCCCACCGCATTGATTGATCCAAAAGCTGAGCTCGACAGCAGCGTGAGCGTTGGGGCCTATACATGCATTGGCCCCCATGTAAAAATTGCGCGCGACACACAAATTGGTCCTCACTGTGTGATTGAAGGGCACACCCAGATCGGTGAAAAGAACCAAATCTTTCAATTCAATTCCTTGGGTGCGGTGCCTCAAGATAAAAAATACGCAGGCGAGCCCACGCGCTTGCAAATAGGGGCGAGAAACACGATCCGTGAGTTTTGTACCTTCAACATCGGGACCGCCAACGACCGAGGCGTGACCAGCATTGGCGACGACAATTGGATCATGGCCTATGTGCATTTGGCCCACGATTGCCAGGTGGGCAACCAAACCATTTTTGCCAACAACACGCAACTCGCTGGACACGTGGTCGTTGAAGACTGGGTGATCCTGGGTGGCTTTACGGTGGTGCATCAGTTTTGTCGCATTGGCAAACACAGTTTTACCGCCATGAACGCTCTCCTTTTTGCGGATCTGCCACCCTTTGTGATGGCGCAAGGTCAACCGGCGAATGCACGCTCCATGAATTTTGAGGGTTTGAAGCGGCGAGGCTTTGAGGAGCGAAGAATCCATGCGGTCAAGATGATGCACAAATACTTGTACCGAGATCAATTGAGCTTGTCTGAGGCCATTGTTCAAATTGAAGGCTTGAAGCTCACCCACCCGGAGGCCAAAAATGATGTCCAAGACATGCTGGACTTTTTAAAGCAAACGCCTCCCACACGTGGCATTGTGCGCTGAACCGTTTGACGGATGACGGCGCAAACGTTTTGATAACAAAGGTGCAAGCCCACATGGAGCGTTTGAATTTTGCGATGGTGGCGGGGGAGGTGTCTGGGGACTTGCTCGCATCGTTGATGATGCGAGGTCTGCAGGAGCGTTTTGCCCAT
>CAISQQ010000105.1 GCA_903887655.1 uncultured Burkholderiales bacterium | reverse complement strand
AATTGTTTTTTGGCCGCCTCCACCGCTTGGTTCACGAGGGTGTGGGGCTCATAGGGACTCACCTCTCCCGCGCACACCAAGGCGAGTGCCGTGCACAGCAACTGGTCGACCGCTATAGGGGGCTTTTTGCTCACCAAAAGGCTTCGAATGACACTGGCTCGCCCCCACTGGCGCAAGGCCAAGAAAAGGAGCGACTGCACACCAGGTTTGAGCCGGGCATCAAGCCCCTTCAATATCTCAGTGGACGAGTGCCCACTTTGCACCTCCCCCAAGGCGCGAGCCGTGGCACCCAAAAGCTGCCACAAGGGCAGTGAGGTGCCGGTGCTCACGGAGGCTGGCGAAGACCTCTCATCTTGAGAGCCCGTGTTGGGGGGAGGCCTCGAGGGGTGGCGGGCCGGACGCTGTGGGTCTTGTGGCGCTAAAAAGGCTTGTGCGGAAGCGGGCGGCTTGTATTGCTGCTTGGGTTGCTGCTTGGGTTGCAGCTTGGCCTGCAAATTGGATTTGATCGGGCGAGATGGCGTGCTCAAAGTCTCACATCCGACTCTTCAAACAAGGGCGACTGCGCGCTGTCTTGGATTTGGGGTTCGAGCTCAAAGCTGAGCACCCCACCGGGCTTGAATTTCAAGACCCGAGCGAGAAAGTTGGAGGGGAACTGCTCAATGGCCAGGTTGTAGGCCTCCAAAGCCTGGTTGAATTTCACAAGCTCTGGGGCAATCACCACACCGAGCTCATGCCAGCGCTGGCGCAAAGTTTCGGGCACAGACAAGAAAAACACATCCGGGTGCACGAGGACAACCCAGGCTTGCACCATGGCATTGACAGCGGCACTCACCTCGGCCGAGGACTTGACATCCAAGGGGTGTTCATTCATCTTGGCCAAAGCCATCGCGGCGTGGTTGGCGCTGTCTTGGAGTTGATTCCAGTGCTCGGTGCCCAAGTCAAAACCAATGGTCGAGCGCCACCCTGCAGGTGCCATGGCCGCCGCCGTCACCGCTTCGTGCACGATGTCGGGGTACTGGAGCACCCAGGACTCGAGCGTCAAAAAGCGCTGCATCACCTGCGCGCGCAGTCTCACCAAGCGGTTGTGCGCCCCCAGGGTCCAGCAAATCAAGACCGCCGCACCCACCCAGGCCCACCATTGGTTCAAGATCATTGTTTCAATTCCATCCCCCGAGTCTACCTCGCACGACAGCTTGCAGGCGAAAAAAATCCCTTGCTCTACGGCCCAACATCGAACATATCGACCACATCACCCAGGTTGAGTCGCAGCCATGCGCGCGACAACACACGGCCATCCTGGCGTTTTTAAACGTGGTGCTCCCCACCGAACCAATCACGCAGGTCACGGCGGACTTTTGGTGCACAATATCACTTCAGACACCGTTCGAGTTTTTGAAATTCAAATCGGGAGAGATCGCGTTCAAGCGCGACGCCGAAGGCGCAACCACCCCGGAAACTCTCAGGCAAAAGGACCGATTTGAATCGTTGATATCTCTGAAGAGCTGCCAGGTTGGGTCACCTGGCACACCGCAGGAGCAAGTGGTTGCACTGAGCAAGTCAGGCCACGAATCTCTCAGGTTCCAAACAGAGGGGGTACAGCCCACGCAGGGTGCGTGAGTTGGCTGTTCGTCATCTTGACATCCTGACTGATTGGGAGATCTGAACGATGAAATCAAGCGCTTCATCCATCGCCGTGATTGGTGGCGGCATCACCGGCGTCACCACGGCTTATGCCTTGGCCAAGCGCGGCTTTAGCGTCACGCTGCTCGAGAAAAACCGCTACGTGGCCATGGAAACCTCATTTGCCAACGGCGGCCAGTTGTCCGCGTCCAATGCCGAGGTGTGGAACCACTGGTCCACCCTCCTCAAGGGGATGAAGTGGATGCTCAAGAGCGACGCACCGCTCCTGGTGAACCCCAAGCCCAGTTGGCATAAGCTCAGCTGGTTTTTAGAGTTCATGGTCAACATCCCTGATTACGAGCGCAACACGGTGGAGTCTGCTCGCCTGGCCATTGCCTCGCGTGAACATTTGTTCGCCTGGGCGCAAGAAGAAGGCGTGGATTTCGACCTCAAAAAAGCGGGTATTTTGCACATCTACCGCGATAAAAAGGGGTTTGACCATGCCGCTGAAGTGAGCAAGTTGCTCGCGCTTGGGGGCTTACCGCGCCGAGCCGTCACCCCCAGTGAAATGAAAGCCATCGAACCCACACTGGCCGGCACCTACTACGGCGGCTACTTCACCGAGAGCGACTCGACAGGCGACATTCACAAGTTCACGACGGGCTTGGCCCGAGCGGCTGAGCGCCTGGGTGTCAAGTGCCTGTATGAACAAGACGTCCTGTCTATAAAGAGCGACGGCAAAAAGGCGACCGTGACTGTTGCGGGCAGTCACGGACATGTTCCCCTCCAGTTTGACGGGATTGTCGTTTGTGCCGGTGTCCAGAGCCGCCGATTTGCCGCGCAGCTCGGCGACAGGGTCAACATCTACCCGGTCAAGGGATACTCCATCACCGTCAACTTGCCCGACGCACAAAGCCAGTCGGCGGCCCCCACCGTGAGTCTGCTGGACGACGAAACCAAGCTGGTGACCAGTCGCTTAGGGGTGGACCGGTTCCGCGTTGCCGGCACCGCCGAATTCAACGGTTTCAACAAAGACATTCGCGCCGACCGCATCCAGCCCCTCATTGCTTGGGTGAACCAGTGCTTTCCGGACATCAACACTCGCCAAGTCGTCCCCTGGGCCGGCCTGCGCCCCATGATGCCCAACATGATGCCGCGAGTGGGCAGGGGTCAATTGGCCAACGTGTTTTACAACACCGGGCATGGTCATTTGGGCTGGACGCTGTCAGCGGTGACGGCGGACATGGTGGGAGCAATGGTGGATGGCGCCATGACCCCAGCGCAATAAGCGCTCATCAGGTCTAAGCCATTGACGACAAAAAAACAGTCGCTCTCCATGGGTTGGTCCCACCCAGCGGCGAAGTTT
>CAISQQ010000104.1 GCA_903887655.1 uncultured Burkholderiales bacterium | reverse complement strand
TGTCCACGCCGCCGCGGCGCGCCAGGTAGCCTTTTTCGCTCACGCGCACCTCGTACCAAGTGGGCAGGCCTTGAATGTTGGAGGGGAAAATGTTTCTGGGGCTGACAGGAACACCCATGCGCAGGATGGCTTTGGCAAAGAGCTCGTTGGCGGACGCAGAGCCTGAGCCGTTGACGTTGGCAAACTTGATGACAAAGTCGTTGATGGCCTCGATATTTTTCATGGTGGGACCTAAAGGCTAGAGGGGTTGGAGTGAGGGGCTTGGGGCTGGTGAGCTTAAAGAGGCTTAGACCGTGGCGCCAGCTTGGGCTGTCTTGAGCAAGAACTTTTGCATGTCCCATGCACCCGTTGGGCAGCGCTCTGCGCACAACCCACAGTGCAGGCACACGTCTTCGTCTTTGACCATGACGCGACCGGATTTGAGGTGGGTCGAGACGTAGAGGGCTTGATCCAAATTGGTCGCCGGTGCTTTGAGGTGGTGACGCAACTCTTCTTCTTCGGCATTGGCCGTGATGCTCAAGCAGTCCATGGGACAGATGTCCACGCAGGCATCGCACTCGATGCAGGTCTCATGGGTGAAGACGGTTTGCACATCGCAGTTCAAACAACGGTGCGCCTCTTTGAATGCCGTGGCCGCGTCAAAACCGAGTTCGACCTCGATTTTGATGCTGGCGAGCACCTTCTCGGCCTTGGCCCATGGCACTTTGAAGCGGGTGTCGTTGGAGACATCGTTGTGGTAACTCCACTCGTGGATGCCCATTTTTTGCGACATCAAATTGGTGAGGGGTGAGGGGCGAACGTCGACGGGTTTTTGCTTCAAAAACAAGTCAATGGAGACCGCCGCCTCGTGGCCATGGGCGACAGCGGTGATGATGTTCTTGGGCCCAAACGCCGCATCGCCACCAAAAAAGACTTGGGGCAAGGTCGACTGGTGGGTGGTTTTGTTGAGCTCGGGCAGGCCCCACTGGTTGAATTGGATCCCCAAGTCTTGTTCGATCCAAGGGAATGCGTTTTCTTGGCCGACGGCCAAGAGCACAGTGTCGCACTCAAAGTGCGCATCGGGCTCACCGGTGGGCACCAACTGGCGACGGCCTTTTTCGTCGTAGACCGCTTTGACCACTTCAAAGGTCATGCCCACCAATTGACCGTCTTGGTGCACGAAGGTTTTGGGCACATGGTAGTTGATGAAGGGGATGCCTTCGTGGAGGGCGTCTTCTTTCTCCCAAGGTGAGGCTTTCATTTCCTCGTAGCCACTGCGAACGATGACTTTGACATCGCTGCTGCCCAAGCGCAGGGCGGAGCGACAGCAATCCATGGCGGTGTTGCCGCCCCCTAAGACGATCACTTTTTTGCCCACACTGCTCACGTGACCAAAGGAGACGGAGGCGAGCCAATCGATGCCGATGTGGATGTTGGCCTTGGCCTCTTCACGCCCAGGAATATCCAAGTCACGACCTCGCGGTGCGCCAGACCCCACGTAGACGGCGTCATAGCCCTCGCTCAAGAGTTTTTTCATGGACTCGATGCGAACACCGGACTTGAAGGTGACGCCCATGTTGAGGATGTAGCCGGTTTCTTCGTCGATCACCGACTCGGGCAAGCGAAACTTGGGGATTTGCGTGCGAATAAAGCCGCCCGCTTTCTTCTCCCCATCAAAAATCGTCACTTGGTAGCCCAATGGGGCCAGGTCACGCGCCACGGTGAGTGAGGAAGGTCCCGCGCCAATGAGGGCCACTTTCTTGCCGTTGGACGGGGCGATGGTGGGCATGCGCGCGCTCACGTCGTCTTTGAAGTCGGCCGCCACACGCTTTAAGCGGCAAATGGCAACCGGTTCTGGCGCCTCACCGTTGTTCTCTTCGACCCGTGAGCGGCGGCAAGCGGGCTCACATGGGCGGTCACAGGTGCGACCCAAAATGCCTGGAAAGACATTCGAAGTCCAGTTGATCATGTAGGCATCAGTGTATTGACCTTGGCCGATCAAGCGGATGTACTCAGGCACGGGCGTGTGCGCGGGGCAGGCCCACTGGCAGTCAACGACTTTGTGAAAGTAATCCGGATTTTTAGTATTGGTCTCTTCCAAAGGATTCTCCTAGAGGGCGATGGGCGTGAAAAAGCACAGCGCATTCAATTTGTTGCGCTGCACGATCATGAAATGGGGGAAGGGGTGGAGGTCGGACATCATGGGGTGTTTCCACCGAGGTGGAGGCACGCATTGACAAGGATCACACAAGAATGGGGTGGTGTAACAGTGAGCGCTTTTGTTGTAAGTTGGCTTGGGTGATCATGGGTCCGAATAACCAAGAAGTACTGAATCCTGAACCT
>CAISQQ010000103.1 GCA_903887655.1 uncultured Burkholderiales bacterium | reverse complement strand
TTACCTCTGAAATCATCCCTGTCCAGGCACGCCATTCAAGGTGTTGCTTGGATGCGCCATCTCGCCAAGGGGATCGGCTCGCCGGTTTTTTTTATCGTCACCTCTGACCCCCCCCACCACGTCGGCGATGATTTGCGCATTGGGGTGCTGGAGGTGCTGGAGGCGCCTAGGGTCTTGATGGGGCCCTGGCCCTGGCCCTGGAGGCGATAATCAAGCCATGTCACTCATCCAACTCCAACAAGCCCAACTCGCGTTTGGCCACGTCCCCCTCCTTGACCGCGTTGACTTCGCCCTTGAAGTGCAAGAACGCGTGGGCCTCATCGGTCGCAATGGAACGGGCAAATCCTCCATGCTCAAGATACTGGCGGGGATGGAAAAGCCCGACGACGGACAAATCCAAATGCAGCAAGGGGTCAAATTGGCCTATGTGGCCCAAGAGCCACTGCTTGACCCGAGTTCCACTATTTTTGAAAGTGTGAGCCATGCATTGGCTGACATTCATCACCTCATTGAGCAATATTCTTCCGGCGAGGGCGATTTGGATTTGTTGCAAAACGAAATCGAGCTTCGAGACGCCTGGAACTGGGAGCAACGCGTCGAGCAAACCCTCGAGCGCTTGAAGCTCAACCCGCAAACCTTGGTGGCCAATTTATCAGGCGGTCAGGCCAAACGCGTGGCGCTGGCTCAAGCCTTGGTCACAGCGCCCGATGTGCTCCTTCTTGATGAGCCCACCAATCACCTCGATATCGACAGCATTGTGTGGCTCGAAGACTTGCTCATTGCCTTCAAAGGCAGCATGGTCTGTATCACCCATGACCGCGCGTTTTTGGACCGCGTCTCCACTCGCATCATCGAACTCGACCGCGGCAGGCTGCTGTCTTACCCGGGCAATTTTGCCCAGTATTTGGTTCTCAAAGAGGCCCAAATGGCCCAAGAGGCCGTGATCCAAGCCAAGTCGGACAAGCTCTTGGCGGCCGAAGAGGTCTGGGTGAGAAAAGGTGTCGAGGCGCGGCGCACACGCAGTCAAAGCCGCATCGTGCGTCTGGAGCAACTGCGCGCGCAGCGTCAAGCGAGAAAAGAAGTGGTGGGCCAGGTCAAGCTCGAAATCGACAAAGGCGCGCCGAGTGGCAAATTGGTGGCCGAGCTCGACCAAGTTTGCCTGTCTTTTGAGTCGCCCAGACCCGATGGCGCAGCCGTCAACATCGTGCAAAACTTCAGCGCCACCATTTTGAGAGGCGACAAAGTGGGCCTCATCGGCCCCAATGGCGCTGGAAAAACCACCTTGCTCAAATTGATCTTGGGCCAACTCCAACCCAATAGCGGCAAAATTCGCCAAGGCGCCAACCTCTCTATCGCCTATTACGACCAACACCGAGAAAATCTGGACCTCAATGCCACACTCGAAGACTTCATCAGTCCAGGCAGCGAATGGATTGAAATTGGCAACCAGCGCAAGCATGTCAAAAGTTATTTGACGGATTTTTTGTTTTCACCAGCTCGCGCCAACTCGCCAGTTAAAAGCCTCTCAGGGGGGGAGAGAAACCGTTTGCTCTTGGCACGCCTCTTTGCCAGACCGGCCAATGTCTTGGTGCTCGATGAGCCCACCAACGACCTCGATATCGACACCTTGGAGCTGCTCGAGGAGTTGATCCAAAACTACACGGGCACGGTCTTCATCGTGAGCCACGACCGCGCCTTCATAGACCAAGTCGTCACCAGCACCTTGGTCTATGAGGGGCCTGGTCAATGGCGCGAGTACGAAGGTGGGGTGCAAGATTGGCTCACCCAATCTGAACGCGCCAAGGCTCTCGCGGCGCTTGCCGCCAACACCCCAGCCCCGCTCAACCCAGCCGCCTCCCTGCCCAAGGGCGCCACTCAAACCGTCGCCCCCAAGAAATCCACCACCAAGCTTTCCTACAAAGAGCAGCGCGAGCTCGAGGGCCTGCCGTCAGTCATGGGTGCGCTTGAACAAGAGCTCCAAGAACTCCAACAAGCCTTGCTCGATCCTGAGATCTTTGTGAAAAACGCGCCTTTAGCGACCGAGAAAATGAAACGCGTGGACCAGCTCGAGACCCTGCTGCTCGAGCACTTGGAGCGCTGGGAAGACCTGTCCCAACGCTGAACGCCAAGGGCGGCTGCGCCATCACGCCTCGGAGCTGAGGGTCGTGAGCGGCATGCGGATCAATTCCAAGAGCATCTCGCGCAAACCCTGGGCCGCCTGTTGGAGCAGCTTCTCGCCCTTGTCGGCACTGGCGAGCGTGGCATCCCCCATGGCGCCTTGCACGTTGTAATCCTGGGCGTGCCAGCCCAATTTGGCCGAGTGGCCGTTGCCCAAAATAGCATACTGGGCGGCTCGCTCTTGGGAGCGAGATGCAAAGTTTTGCACATGAGCGCTGCGCACCTGAGTCGCATCGAGGGCCAACATGATCGAAGTCTCAACAGCTCCACCGTGCACACCAAAGCGGTGCTCCTCCTCGCTAAAGAGCGAACGCACCTCGGCAGTTTGGGGCAATTGGTACCAGCTGCTGCTAAAGACCAGCAGCCGAGCGCGCCCTCTGAGCTCGCGCGCCACCACATCCATGAGACCCGTGTGGCCGCCATGGGCGTTGAAAAACAACAGCTTTTGAACACCGGCCTTGGCCACACACTCACCCAGTTCAATCCAAGACCGCATGACCAACTCGGGCGACCATGTGAGCGTGCCGGCAAAGGCGTGGTGCTCGCTGCTCAGCCCAATCATTTGGGTGGGCAGCACGAGAACCGGGTCGTGCTCATCGAGTTGAGCCACGGCCCGTTGTACAACAGCGTCGACAATACAAGCGTCCACACGCAGTGGCAAATGCGGGCCGTGCTGCTCTGTGGCCCCTAGCGGAATCACCGCCACGGCGCGATTCGCATCCAATTGAGCAAACTCGGGGCTCGTCCAGTCGGACCAATATTTCGATGGCATGCTTGACTCCTCGTCAAAGGCGGATGGGGCGGGTTCGGCTCTGGGGTGGCAGCAGCGAAGGCCAAACCCCTACAGAGTGGCCATTGTCGCGCAGGAGATCCGCGTTGTTTTGATCGCTGCCCAAGGGCTCAGCGCCATTGAGCATTTCCCCTAAAGCGATTTCACTTTTGCCCATGATACAGTTGTCAGCCAAGCTCGATGGGGTCACTGACCCAGGCATGCCGCATTGACCAGCACCCCGAGTGGCGGCACCCAGGCTGTTCAGCATTGTGCAGACCTCCCAGCTGGCTGGATGGATTCTCTTTTTTTCTCTCACCCAAGTGTTCCCTCATGTTTGCACCCCTCCTCAACGACACCTTTATCAAAGCCTGCTGGCGCCAAGCCACCGATCACACCCCCGTTTGGCTCATGCGCCAAGCGGGCCGTTATTTGCCCGAGTACTGTGCCACCAGAGCGCGCGCTGGCAGCTTCATGGGCCTGGCCACCAATGTCGACTATGCCACCGAGGTGACCTTGCAGCCGCTGGAGCGTTACCCCTTGGATGCGGCGATTTTATTCAGCGACATCTTGACCGTGCCCGACGCGATGGGCCTGGGGTTGAGTTTTGCCCAAGGCGAGGGTCCGCGTTTTGCCAAAACCGTGCGCGATGAGGACAGTGTGGCAGCCCTGCACGTGCCCGACATGAACCGCCTCAAATACGTCTTCGATGCGGTGACCTCGATACGCCACGCCCTCCAAGGTCGGGTTCCCCTCATTGGGTTCTCGGGCAGTCCTTGGACCTTGGCGTGTTACATGGTTGAGGGCGGGGGCTCGGACGACTACCGACGGGTCAAAGAGCTCATGTACAGCCGCAGCGACTTGATGCACCGAGTCCTCACGGTCAATGCCGATGCGGTGGCCCTTTATTTGAACACCCAAATTCAGGCCGGCGCGCAAGCGGTGATGATCTTTGACAGCTGGGGTGGCGTCTTGGCCGATGGGGCGTTTCAAACTTACAGCTTGGCCTACACCGAGCGCGTGCTGTCTCAACTCATCAAAACCCATGACGGCGTCGAGATCCCCAGAATCGTCTTCACCAAAGGCGGTGGCCAGTGGCTTGACGAAATGAAACACCTCGATTGCGACGTCTTGGGGCTCGATTGGACCGTCAACCTTGGCCGTGCCCGACAACAAGTGGGTGGCACGGGTGGGGCACCAGGCAAAGCCCTGCAAGGCAATTTGGACCCCAATGTGCTTTTTGCGCCGCCACCCATCATTGCGCAAGAAGTCATCAAGACCTTGGAGTCTTTTGGCGCTCCGCACCAAGACCCCAACGCGTCGGGCCCGAGCCTGATTTTTAACCTCGGACACGGCATCAGCCAGTACACACCGCCTGAACACGTGAGCACCTTGGTGCACACCGTGCACGAGCACTCCAAGGCCATGCGAGCGAGAAAATGAATGTTTAAGCATTCATATTGCCGCTTTTTGACAAGCACATGAATGCTTTTTTTGATAAAACAGACCCCTAGTGAATCTACTTATGCACATTTATGGTGTTGCGGTGCAAGGGCTTAAAATATAAATGTAAAAATTGAGTAACTATTTTTAACTTGTTGTTTTATAACAGGTTTTATATTTGCTCTTTTTTCAGGCATGGAACAGGCAAGCCCCACGCCACGTGCCTTTGGCGTCTTTTTTTTGATCCTATCAACAAAGTTATCCACAGAAATTGTTGATTCACCTGAAATCGTCTAAAAATCATAGACTTAGTGGATTTATTCAAACCTTTGTTGAGAAAACCTTTCTAACTCCCCCCTTGACATGCCCCATATTGTTTCGGTCCTGGTGCCCACTCCCAAGCAAAGCCATCTGCCCGATGCGCTGAGTTATTGGGCTGAGAGCGATCTGTGCGCGGGCACCTTGGTCAAGGTGCCTTTGGGGCCGAGGGAGGTGCTGGGCATCGTCTGGCATGCGTCGACGCCGCCCCAAGAGCCCCCAGCGGGAGCGCGAACCCCAGAGCTCAAATGGGTCTCTTGCGTCATTGAGGGCTTTCCGGCCTTGAGCCAGGGCTGGCTCGAGCTGGTGGCCTTCAGTGCCCAGTACTACCAGCGCTCGCTGGGCGAAGTCGCGCTCTGGGGCATGCCGCCACAGCTGAAAAACTCAAGCGCCGAGCAAATTCAAAAACGCCTTGAGCGCTGGCATCAGCACTCGAGCCAGACCTTGGGGACCCCAACGCGCGCAGCCAGCAAGAAGCGCTCACGGGCATCTCTTGCGCAGGACCCCGTTGCCAACGGCACCGCCACCGCCCCACCCAGCTCACCCGCGAGAGAACTCGCCACCCCCCCGCTGCTGAGCGCAGAGCAAAGGCAGGCGCTCCATGACATAGGCACCAACCCCGGGCCTTTTTTGCTGTTTGGCAGCACCGGTAGCGGCAAAACCGAGGTCTATTTGCAAGCCATCCAGGCCTTGTTTGAGCGCGACTCGCTCGCTCAAGCCCTCATCATGGTGCCCGAGATCAACCTCACCCCGCAACTCCAAGCGCGGGTGCGCGAGCGCTTCGCCCCCCTTTGGGGAGAGCACAGCATTGTTTGCTTGCACAGTGGCCTCACTCCCGCACAGCGACTCAAGAGTTGGCTTGCGGCCCACTTTGGCCAAGCCCGGGTGGTGCTTGGGACGCGGATGTCGATTTTTGCCTCCATCCCGCGGCTTCAAATCATCATCGTCGATGAAGAGCACGACGTGAGCTACAAACAACAAGAGGGGGCACGCTACTCGGCGCGCGATCTGGCGGTCTACCGCGCGCGCTTGGAAAACGCCCGGGTGATTTTGGGCTCGGCCACGCCTTCGTTGGAGAGTTGGCACCACAGCCAAGCCAGCACGCAAGCGGGCGTGAAGCCCCGCTATCAACTCGTGGCCATGCCCTCGCGCATTGGCAACGCGAGCTTGGCGCAGGTGCACCGGGTGGACATGAACCACCAGCCGCGCAAAACCGTTTTTTCCAGCCCCTTGCTCACAGCCATTGAGTCCAGGCTGAAAGCGCGCGAACAAGTCCTCATTGTGCTCAACCGCCGAGGCTATGCACCCGTTCTTCAATGCAACAGCTGCGGCTGGAAGACGCGCTGCCAGCATTGCAGTGCCTTCAAAGTGTTTCACAAACTCGACCGCACGCTCAGGTGCCACCATTGCGGCCAAACCGAGCGCGTGCCCAAAGCCTGTCCGGTGTGCGCCGACCAAGACATCGGGATGCTTGGACTTGGGACACAGCAGCTGGAAGAGCAACTGCAAGCGGCTTTGCTCAGCATGGGCCAAGAGCTCGGGCGGGCGATCATCATCGAGCGCATCGACGCGGACTCCACCCAGGCCAAAGGCAGCTTGGAAGAACGTTTGGAGCGCATGCACGCCGGAGACATCGACGTCCTCATTGGCACGCAAATGATCGCCAAAGGACATGACTTCAGGCGCGTGACCTTGGTGGCGGCCATCGATGTCGACCAAGCCTTGTTCTCCAACGACTTTCGCGCGTGTGAGCGGCTCTTTGCCCTCCTCATGCAAGCCAGCGGGCGAGCCGGTCGAGACGCCCACCTCACCTTGGCCAGGCCTTCGGAGATGTGGCTCCAAACCCACCACCCCAAGCATGCCCTTTTTGAAGCGCTCAAAGCGCACGATTATGTGCGTTTTGCCACCGATCAGTTGCGCGAAAGACAATTGGCCAACATGCCCCCGTTCAGCTCACAGGCCTTGATTCGCGTTGAAGCGCGCACGGCCCACGCGGCACTGGGGTATTTGAATGAGCTCCACACCCAGGGCAGTGGTCTCCTTCAAGAAGCCTCTGGGACTGAGCCAGGCTCGTCGTTGGAGGATATTTTTCTCTACAGCGCTGTCCCCATGCAGATGCAAAAATTGGCCAATGTCGAGCGCTATCAGTTGCTCATTGAGTCGGGCTCGCGCGCGCAGTTGCAGCGCTTTTTGCGGCGTTTGCACGAGCCCTTGCGAGGCTTGAAGAAAAAGCACCCTGGGGTGTTGCGCTGGGTGATCGACGTCGATCCGCAGTCCTTGTGAACCCAAGCGACGTCTGGCTCAGCGATCAAGCGCGGCCTTGATCAATGAAAAACTCAAAAAAGACCCCACGGTCGAGATCATCACAATCTTGGCAATGCGCTCTTGACGGGCGCCTTGCCTGAACGCCAACAGCACCACATTGCTGGCACTGGGCAAAGCGGCCACCAACACCAAGGTCTCTAGACCCAGCGGGCTGATGGGGGCGCCAAGTTGCATGACCCCTTGTGCCGTGGCCCAGACCAAGAGCGGGTGCAGGACCAACTTGATGACCGCAATGCCCACCACCCCCTCAGACTCGGGTGCTGTCTGGGCCACCTTCGCCTGAGCGAGCACCCCGCCCAAGGCAAACAAGGCCGTGGGAGAGGCCGAACGTGCCAACAATTCGAGCGTGCTGTCGATGGGTTGGGGCAAGAACCAGCCTTGCGCCGAGGCTGTGGCGCCCGCAATGATGGCCCAAGGCAGCGGGTTGGTGAGGACGTTTTTAGCAAGCGCTGCGAATTGCGGCACCCAGCCTAGAGTGCGCACCGAACCCACCACCCCCCCAGACAGGGCAATGCAAAGCGAGGATGTGATCACCATGTCCACCCACAAGGTGAGCATGACGGGTCCGCTGGCGCCAGCGCCCAGCAAGCTGATCAACAGGGGAAGGCCCAAAAAGCCCGAGTTCGGAAACACCGCCACCAACGCCCCCATGGCGCAGTCCCCGCTTGCCCAACCCCAACGCCGTGACAAGCCCCAGGTGAGTGCGATCAAGATCAAGGCGCTCGAGAGGTAAACGATCAACAAGACCGGGTCCACGATGGTGTGAATGGGTGTGTTCGAGCCAAAACGCCAAAGCATGCACGGCAGCGCAAAATAAAGCACATAGGCATTCAATCCCGTGACCGCCGCTGGCGGCACCCGTTTTTGCCCAACGGCCACAAAGCCGAGCAAAACCAGGGCAAAAAAAGGTGTGGACAGGGCAAGAGTTTGGAGCATTTTTGCGGTGAGCCCGTTATGATCAGACTCTTTTTCTTGAATTGTTTGTTCTATGTCCTCGGGTCTCAATTTATCCCAACACGAAGCGGTCAACTATACACAAGGGCCCTGTTTGGTCATCGCTGGTGCAGGATCTGGAAAAACCCGGGTGATCACTTACAAAATCGTGCGGCTGATCCAATCGGGACTGGCGCCTGAGAAAATTGCGGCCATCACCTTCACCAACAAAGCGGCCACCGAGATGATGAGCCGCACCAAGCAGCTGTTGGGGCAAAAAGGCCAGCGCGTGATGGTGAGCACCTTCCACTCCTTGGGCGTGCGCATCTTGCGCCAAGAAGGCCACATCCTCGGGCTCAAGAAAAACTTCAGCGTCCTCGACAGCGACGATGTGCTCTCGCTCATCAAGGATGCGAGCGGGAGCACCGATTTGGCCGGCGCTCGGCGCACCCAATGGGCCATCAGCGCGCTCAAAAACAACGGCCTCAACGCCCAACAAGCCGCGGCCTGTGCGCAAAACGACGCAGAGCGCGAAGTCGCCACCATCATGGCCCACTACCAAGACCGCCTGAGCGCTTACCAAAGCGTGGATTTTGATGATTTGTTGGGCCTGCCCTTGATGCTGTTTAAAAACAACGCAGACGTCAGGTCACGCTGGCAAGAACAAATTGGCCACCTCTTGGTCGATGAGTACCAAGACACCAACGTCACCCAGTACGAACTGCTCAAGTACTTGGTGGGCTACCCCGAGCGCCAAGACGCGCGCTTCACCGCGGTGGGCGACGATGACCAGTCCATTTATGGCTGGCGGGGGGCGACGCTGGACAACTTGAAAAAACTCCCCATTGAGTTTCCCCAACTCAAGGTGATCAAACTCGAGCAAAACTACCGCTCCACCAGTGCCATTTTGCGCGCCGCCAATCGGGTGATCGAGTCCAACCCCAAGCTCTACCCCAAAACCTTGTTTTCTGAACTCGGTGAGGGCGAGCCCGTGCGCGTCGTTCAAGCCCAAAACGAAGAGCACGAGGCCGAGCGCATGGTCGCACGCGTACAGTCGCTGCGCGCTGGGGCCTTGGTCGCACAAGGCTCCACGGGGCCGCTGGAGTGGCGAGACTTTGCGGTGCTCTACCGCGCCAATCACCAATCGCGGATTTTGGAGCAAGCTTTGAGAAAAGCCCAAATTCCCTACAAAGTCTCAGGCGGGCAAAGCTTTTTTGACCGCGCAGAAATCAAAGATCTGTGTGCGTGGTTGCGGCTCATGGTCAACAATGAGGACGACCCGGCCTTTTTGCGAGCCATCACCACGCCCAAGCGTGGCATTGGTCACCAAACCCTGCAGCAGCTCAGCAGCTTTTCGAGCCAATACAAATTGAGCCTCTATGGCGCGCTCTTTAGCCACAGTCTGGAGGCGGCCTTGTCGAGTAAAGCGGTGGCGGGGCTCAAAGAATTCGGTCGCTTGGTCAACGACTTGGAGTACAAGGCCCGCCACA
Source organism: uncultured Burkholderiales bacterium (assembly GCA_903887655.1). Classification (GTDB taxonomy): domain Bacteria; phylum Pseudomonadota; class Gammaproteobacteria; order Burkholderiales; family Burkholderiaceae_C; genus Limnohabitans. Next base: position 7,624 of record CAISQQ010000103.1, on the reverse strand, counting down.
TTGAGGGCCAAGAAGGGGCCGCGCAATTTTTCAAAGACTGGCTCGAAGACATTGGCTACGAAAAGTTTTTGCTCGAGCACGAGGACCATGAAAAACAAGCGGTGGCGCGGTGGGGTCATGTGCAAGATTTTTGCGCCTGGGTGGCGTCTCGCTGCGGCGGTGTGAGCGAGAGCTCGGGAGCGGGCACGCTCACGAGTGAGCGTAAAAATCTGTTCGAAGTGATCCAAACCATCTCCATTCTCTCGACCCTCAGTGAGGGTGAGAAAGACCAAAATGTGCTCACCCTCTCGACCTTGCACGCCGCCAAAGGCCTGGAGTGGCCGCATGTGATCTTGGTGGGGGTGAGCGAGGGGCTGCTGCCGTTCCAGTCCGAGAGCGAGTCCAAGCAAGACATCGACCCCGATATCTTGGCCGCCCGCCTCCAAGAAGAGCGCCGCCTCATGTACGTGGGCATCACCCGTGCGCAGCGCTCGCTTTGCGTGAGCTGGAGCCAAGCGCGAAAGAAGGGGCGTGAGTCGGTGGCCGTCAAACCCAGCCGTTTTATTGCAGAGATGGCGCTTGAGGCAGAAAAAACACAAGAAGATCCCAGACAACGACTCAAAGCCTTGCGAGCAGAGTTTGCCAACCGCATCGCACTCGAGCAAACCACCCCGCCTTGAGATGCCTGGCATCCAAGGCCAGGCTGGGTGCGCCAGGGATAGAAGCCGCTGATGGACTCACCCAAGGCGTGCAACAAGCACGCTTTACGACACGACTGACAGGGTGGGGAAGCGCAAGTCGTGGCGGTTGATGGCGCTCACGATGGCTTTGATGGATGCGCTCACGATATTGGCATCGATGCCGGCGCCAAATTTAGAGCCCGGGGTTGCCTCCACGGCGGTCTCGATCACCGCAATGGCCTTGGCGTCCGCGCCCGAGCCTATGGAGCGCTCCTCATAGCTCAAAATGGTCATGGGCAAACTCAAGGCGTCCAAGGTGGCTTCAATGGGTCCGTGACCCGTGCCCTTGAAGACTTGGCTGTGGCCTTCGATTTTGAGGGTGATCGCGATGTCTTGTGTGAGGCCGTTGTCAATCAAATGGTGTGACTGGTACTCGAACGCATGACCGGCTTGGATGATGTCGATGTAGGTGGATTGAAACACTTGGTAGAGCTCTTTGGCCGTGATCTCGGTTTCGGACTGATCGGTGATTTTTTGCACCACGCTGCTGAATTCCACGAGCATCCTGCGGGGCAAGACGACGCCATAGTTGCTCTCCAACAAGTAGCCAATTCCGCCCTTGCCCGACTGGCTGTTGACACGGATGACGCTGTCGTAGTTTCTGCCCAAGTCAGCCGGATCAATGGGCAAATAAGGCACCGTCCACACGGCCTTGCCCTGCTGGTGATGAAAGCCTTTTTTGATGGCGTCTTGGTGTGAGCCTGAAAAAGCGGTGAACACCAAGTCCCCCACATAAGGATGGCGGGGATGGATAGGGAGTTGGGTGGCTTGTTCGACCACATGGGCCACGGCGTTGATGTTGGAAAAGTCCAAATTCGGGTGCACGCCTTGTGTGTACAAATTGAGGGCCAAGGTGACAATGTCCACATTGCCACTGCGCTCCCCATTGCCAAACAAACAGCCTTCAATGCGATCAGCACCGGCCATTTGGGAGAGTTCGGCGGTGGCGACACCGGTGCCGCGGTCATTGTGCGCATGCACGGAGAGCACCACGTGCTCACGCGACTCGATGTGCCGGTGCATCCACTCGACACTGTCGGCAAAGACGTTGGGGGTGGTGTTCTCCACGGTGCTGGGCAAATTGATGATGATCGACCGACCTGGGCCCACGCCCCAAGCACGGATGGCGGTATTGCATGCCATGAGGGCCACATCGAGCTCAGTGGCCGAAAACGTCTCCGGCGAGTACTGGAGTGTCCATTCGGTTTCCGGGTGCTGGGCGGTGATTTTTTTCAAATAAAGCACATGCTTTTCAATCAAGGCCATCACTTCAGGCACGCTCATGCCAAACACAATTTCACGCCAAGCTGGGGCGGTGGCGTTGTACAAGTGCACGATCGCCGACTTGGCACCTTTCATCGACTCCACCGTCTTGTCAATCAAGTCCTCGCGCGCTTGCGTGATGACCATGGGCGTGACGTCACTTGGAATATGGCCGCCTTCAATCAAGGTTCTGGCAAACTGGTAGTCAATTTCTGAGGCCGACGTGAAGCCGATCTCGATCTCTTTGAAACCCACTTTGACCAATTCTTTGAAAAACTCGAGCTTGGTCTTTCCGTTCATCGGCTCGAACAAGGACTGGTTGCCGTCTCGCAAGTCGGTGGACAACCAGATGGGCGCGCGGGTGATGGCCTGATCGGGCCAAGTGCGGTCGCTCAATTGAATGGGTCGAAAAGGAATGTATTTGGTCGATGGATTTTTCAGCATGTCAGGTCCTCTGCGCTTGATGTGAAACTCCATTGTAGGGATTTGTCTGAGCAAGCGATTGCGAAAAAAGCCACCAAATGGAGTATAAACGCAATATAATTTTAATATAATGTGAAAATATTACTTTTAAATTCAATTTTCAAATACTTATTGGAATCCCATGACTTCCAGCCCTTTAGACCGTTTTGACAAAGCCATCTTGCGCCTACTCCAAACCCAGGGCCGCATGAGCAACCAAGATTTGGCCGAACAAGTGGGTTTGTCACCGTCGCCTTGCTTGCGTCGGGTGAAGGCTTTGGAAGACAGCGGCATCATCACCGGCTACCGGGCACACCTGGACGCGAAAAAAATCAATTTGGGACTGACCGCCCTCATTCAAATTTCCATGGACAAGCACACCCCAGAGCGGTTTGAGCATTTCGAGACAGAAATCAAAGCCATTCCCGAAATCTTGGAGTGTTTACTGATCACCGGCCAAAGTGCTGACTATTTGCTCAAAGTGGTGGTCAAGGACTTGGACGACTATCAAAAGCTCTTGCTCACCCAAATCACCAAAATTCAAGGGGTGACCGGGGTGCATTCAAGTTTTGTGCTCAACAAGGTGGTGGATCGCAGCGCCTTGCCCGTCGCCTAACTCAGCCGCCCATCAAGCAAAGGAATGCAAGCCAATGGCATTGCCTTCCGAGTCGCCAATGATGGCAATGAAGCCGTCTGTGCCAATGCTCCACTTGTTGCGGTGGATGGGCGCTCCAAGCACTCGAGCGCGCTCGGCCGCCACGGCACAATCGTCCACATGAAAGTACACCAAGGTGCCCTGCGCCGAGGGCTGGCGCTCGGGGTGCTTCATGAGGGCCCCCATGGCGCCAAACCCGGGCATCCCACCAGGAAAACGGCAGGCTTCGAAGTCACCCGGTGTGGCCTCGGGCGTCAACTCGATGCCCAAGATGGCTTCATAAAAAGCCTTGGCGCGAGGCATGTCATGGACATAAATCTCAAACCAAGTGACTGGATTTTTCAAGGGGTTCATGGCGCTCACGCTCTCCAGATAACGGACTGGCGCTTAATTCTAGCGCTGGCGAAACCACTTGGTGATCACGAACTTTTCGCCTTCGAGCACGGTCATGCCCGCGTGCAGGGTCTGGGGGTTGACGTCCCCATTGGGCGTCAAGTTGTTCCACACCACGGCCATGCCTTGTCTGGGTCTGATGGTCTTGTTGATCGCCACAAAATGCGTGCCGCCACCTTGCTCCACCTCATTGAGGTAGACCATGAAGGTCCAGGTTCGGTTGCCCCGAATCGCAGCAAACTTGGCGTACTCCTCGCTTTGGGGGGTGAAGTAGTCCGTGTGCGCTTTGAATTGCTCACCCACACGGTAGCGCTGCAGCTGCGTGCCCTCAGACAACTCCATCGGCAGCCCCATGGCTATAGAAATCTTGCGATCCAACGCGTCGACCCAAGGGTGCTGCAACAAGGCCAGGTCGCAGGTCTGGCTGGTTCTGAACGACAAATCGACATAGGTTTGATCGGCTTGCAATTGCACGGTACCGGGCAAAGCGTTTTGCGCGTCTTGGTCGGGCAAAGACACCGTGGACGCGCGCAGATGACCTTGCCCCAAGTCGATGATGTCTTGACACTCCGTGGGCGACATGAAGTCCACCAACACATACAACTGCAGCAGCGGGGTGATGACCTGAGAGACCAAGAAAGGATTGGCCGGGTCTTGCAAAAACACCGGCTGCGCGTTGTTCCTCGCGCCACGATCCTCACCGCTTGTCGTCCGCTCGAGTGGCCCCAGCGCCAAGCTCACCGGGGCGCCCTGCTGCAAGACAGCTCGCGCATGGTAGACCATAGGGGCGGATGCGGCTGTCGGGGCTCGGACGCCTTGTGCCAAAACCTGCTCCACCGAGTCCGGGTCGAACGCATTTTGAAGCAAGATGGCTTTGACGCCAGCGGGATCACAGCCCCGTGCCAAATTCTCCTGGGTCCAGGCGAGCCAGTCTTGGTGATGATCGAGACGTTTGAGCTCGGGCATGGTCGATCGTCCTCAGGGGCGTGTGTTTTGTAAAACATAATACAAACCCATCACATCGCTGCCCAGGTTTTGGCGAATGCGTGCGCGACTCACGCCCAGGACATCGTAGCCATGCTCACGCGCCAGCGCATCGCAGTAGCGCCTGGAGTGCTTAAAGCGCATGGTGTTGGGGTAGATCGAAAAGCTCGCACCGTCCTCCTCTTCCACGGTGAAGGCAAAATAACCCCCTGGCTTCAATACACGAGCAACACCTTGGAAAACCGCGCCCAGGTCACCCAAATAAATGAAAACATCCAGGCTCACGACCACCTCAAAAGTCTGGTCGGTTTGATTTAAAAATTCAACAACATCGGACTCCAACAGCGAGTTGTAGATATGTTTCTCGCGAGCCTTCTCCAGCATTCGACTCGACAAGTCCACACCGACAAGATGGTGGGCGAAGGGGGCCAACACCTCTCCACTCAGACCTGTGCCGCAGCCCAAATCCAAAATGGCATAAGGGCCACGCTGCCAATGCGCTTGCAACTGCGCCAACATCAACGCAGGGCCTTGATAGCCCAATTCGTGCACCAGTTGTCGCTCAAAATAAGCCGCATACTGGTTGAACAAATTGCTGACAAATTGCGCTGGTGGCGCTTCCTTGAAGGTCTCACTCTCCAAGGCTTGCAAAATATACTCGGCCTCGACTTGGCGCTGAAAACCCGCGCGGATGCACTGCACAATATCGGCCTTGGCCAGGGCGAAGTTTTCTTGCTGAAAATAGAGATGGGCGCGGTGAAAATACGCGTCAGCAAAGTCTGCCTTGAGCTCAATGGCTTTGGAAAAACTCTGCAGCGCCCACTCAAACTGTTGCAGCTCAAAATACAACTGGCCCAAATTGAAGTGACTCGCCTCGTAGGTGGGATCGATTTCAATGGCCTGGTCAAAACTCTGCTTGGCGTTTTGGTACTGCCCCAGGGCTTTGAGAGCACTGCCCAAATTGGAATGGGCGGGTGCCGTGTTTGGGTTCAAGGCGAGCGCGCGTTGATAACTCTCAACCGCCAACTCCAAGCGCTGGCTCTCTTGGTAAAGCACCCCCAAATTCAAATGTGTCATGTGAAAGTTGGGCTCGATCGCTAAAGCGCTTTGGTAACTCTCGAGCGCCAACTCAGGGCGGCCGAGCTGCTTTAAAACATGACCACGGTTGGTGTAGGCTTCAAAGGACTGCGGGTGCTGGGCCAAGAAAGCGTCGTAGTGCTCCAGCGCCTTCTCCCACTGATTGAGATCACTGTGGGCTTGGCCCAAATAAAAGTTGACGGCACTCATGGCCGAATCGATGGCGAGCGCACGCTCCAAGTCATGCAAGGCGTGATCGGCTTGCTTCAAGGCCAAGAACAACTGGGCTCTTTTGAGCAAACAAGGTGCACTGCGGGGCTGGGCTTTCAAAGCCTGGTCCAAACAAGCCAGTGCTTGAGGAAAACGCCCCAATTTCATGAGCAAATTGCCCTGATTGAATTGAGCAAGGGCATGTTGGGGCTTGAGTGACGTGGCTTGGGCGTAGCTGCTGAGCGCCGTATCGAAATCGTTCAGGCGCTCTAGCACCACGCCTAAATTCACCAGCCCATCGAGATCTTGGGGGTGATGGGCCAAGATCTCTAAAAAACAAGCCCTGGCTTTCTCGAGCTCTCCCAGTTGTGACCACAATATACCCAGCGGGTTCAAGATTTTGGGGTGGTGAGGCGCGTCCTCGAGCAAGACTAGGTAGCGCGCGCGAGCCAAATCGAGCTCACCTTTTTGATGCAAGGCCTGCGCTTCGTGCAATTGGCGCTCAAAAGCCGAGTTGGGGGTGAGCTCACGCGCCGGTTTTTTTTGCACTGGGGGTTTCATGAAAAAGTCCTGGGCCGGTTTGGGCTTCAGGACAAGGGCCTCATGCCTTGCGTGCGCTTGACTTGTGCCGTGGGTTCAGAGCTCAAAAAACGAAAAAAATCTTGAGCCGCTTGGACCCGCTCCAAATCCTGGGACAAGCCGCTGGGGATGGCGGCACAAAAGGTGGTGATGAAGGCCACATCGGCAGGCAATTGGCCAATGATTTCGATGCCAGAGAGTGAAATCAACTCACTCAACTGCTGAAACCCAAGCGCAACTTCTCCGCTGGCCACCAAAGACCCCACGGGTTTGCCAGGCGGGGGCACCACCAAACGGGTTTTTATAACATCCAACACCCCCCAGCGCTCAAACAACTTCTCCAGGTACACCCCACTCGGGCCCGTCGAGTAGCTGATACTGGCGCTGGCCAACACCGCAGCCTTGAGGCTTGCCTCATCGGTGATCACAGGGGCCGCGGAGCCGGCAGGAATGGCCATCGCGATCTCGGACTGAACCCAATCATGGGGGCTGTCGGCCATGACCAACCCAGCGTCTTTAAGCCGCCCAATGGCGTCCGATGCGAGCAGCACCATATCAAAGGGCTCGCCTTGTTGAATTCGCTTGGCCGCATCCACCCCCCCGACCGATTCAATTTCGACCGAAACCCCCGTTTGGCGTTGGTAAGCCTGCGTCAATTGAGACAATACCGATTTGGTGGCCATGGAAGAGATGCCACGCAACACTAAATTTTGATTCATAGAAGGCTCCAGCCGTTGAATCTTCGATTTTAGCCGTGCCCGGTGAAAATCGTTCTGAAGAACACCAGACCGATTCGATCCCATCCATGACCACTTGCCAAACGAGTAAATCAAGCGTCTTCTCGTTCGACTCCCCGTGTCAATGTGCTTGGTGCTTGTCAGCCTCGAGTGAGTCAGCCTTGAGGCGAGCACAACGCCACACGGGAGGAGGTCGGTTGTCGAAATATCAGAGGAGGGGGATCAGATCGCCAAATCGCCCCTCATTTGATCGATTCGGTCAAAGTATTTTTTGGCGTAATCCATCACTTGAGGGTCAGTGGGATGGTCCACTGTTTCCACGCCAACAATTTGTTTGGCTGTTGATGGATCATGGGCCAAGGCGTGCTTGGACAATTCATGTTTTGCCGAACCTGGACCGATGATCAAAATCTCATTGACTTGCGACACCGCAGCCATGACTTTGTGAAAGAACTCATGGTCTTTGGGCGCATTGCCATTGCCCACTTCGTTGGCTTTGTGGTGCGATAAATATTTGTATTTGTCGTGCTTGTCGATTAGGCATT
>CAISQQ010000102.1 GCA_903887655.1 uncultured Burkholderiales bacterium | reverse complement strand
TCAGGACAACTGCTCGCGCTCGCAGTGACGAGCCCCGTGCGATCCAACTTTTTACCCGATGTGCCTCAAGTGTCTCAAACCTTGAAAAACTTTGATGTTCAAACGTGGTGGGGCTTGAGCGCGCCGGCCAACACCCCCACCAACATCGTTGCGCAACTTCACCAAGCTTTCGCTCAAGCGTTGAGCGACAAGCGTGTTGCTCAACAATTTGATCAGCTCATGAGCCCTGCAACCCCCAGCAGCCCTGAGGAGTTTTCACGACTCATTCAAACCGAGCTGCAAAAATACCAAGCGGTGGTGAAAATCAGTGGCGCTAAAGTCGATTAAAGAGACTAGTTTTCAGCACAGGTGTATCTCAATCCTGTGCATTCTTATTTTTGAGGAAAGTCTTCCAACCCTAGTCAAAGTAAGCGTGACACTCCTCATCGGCTCGGCATGACCTGCCTTTAGGCCGCCATCCATCTGCCTTCAAGCCACTTGTGCATTCAGTGACCCAAGTAAGCGGCTCTGACTTGCGGGTTGTGGAGCAGCTCTTGAGCGTCGCCCTCAAGGCTCACGTACCCAGATTCCATCACATAGGCGCGTTGAGCCAAACCCAAAGCCCTCGATGCGTTTTGTTCGACCAAGAGCATCGACATGCCTGATTTGGACAAATCCGCGATCACAGTAAAGATCAAATCCACCATGATCGGCGACAAGCCCATGGATGGCTCGTCGAGCAAGAGCAACTTGGGTCGAGACATCAATGCCCGACCCATGGCCAACATTTGCTGCTCCCCGCCGGAGAGGTGACCGGCCAAAAAATTCAGACGACTTTTCAATTTGGGAAACAACGCCAGCGTCTGCTCCAATTGAGTGGAAACCGCTTGGGTATCGGTGTTGAGATAAGCCCCCATTTTTAAATTTTCAAGCACGCTCAATCGGGTGAACACACCCCGCCCTTCGGGCACCATGACCACGCCCAAACGCACCAAATCCCAAGGTTTTAACTTTTGCGTATCGAGCCCATCAAAAAAAATCTGACCACCACTCAAAGGCAAGAGCGCGGTGATGGCTTTCAAGGTGGTGGTTTTGCCAGCGCCCTTGGAGCCGATCAAACAAACACACTCCCCAGTCTTGACCACCAACTCTAAACTCTTGACCGCTTGAATTCCACCATAGCTCACGCCAATGCCTTGAAGACTCAAGATCACAGGGTCGCGGGCCGAGTCTCGCGGCTCAGGGTTGAAAGCATTCATTGTGATGCACCACCTTGACCCAAATAGGCCTCGATGACTCGCGGGTCTTGTTGAACGTCAACAGGGGCACCTTCGCAAATCAAGTGTCCTTCATCCAAGACGCTCACACGGTCGCACAAGCCCATGACCATTCGCACATCGTGTTCAATCAACAGCACCGATTGACCCGAGTTGCGAATTTTTTGTATCAAGGCTTGTAGCTCAAGCTTTTCAGTTGCATTCATGCCCGCGGCCGGCTCGTCCAAGGCCAGTAAGCGAGGTTGTGTGGCCAAGGCCCTGGCGATTTCTAGGCGCCTTTGGTCTCCATAACTCAAGGTGCCTGCCATCTCGCAGCCCAATGGTGCCAAGCCCACATAATTCAAATAGGCCTGCGCTTTTTCGACCAAAGAACGCTCTTCAGCCAAGAAAGCCTTGGTGCGAAGGAGTGCGCCCCAAATACCCACATGACTTTTGATGTGCTCACCCACCATGACATTTTCCAAGACACTCATGTTTTTAAAGAGTCGAATATTTTGAAAGGTTCGAGCGATCCCAGCTTGCACAACTTTGTGAATGTGTCTGGGCTCATAGCGCTGGCCCATCAACTGAAATTGACCGCTATCGGCGGGATACAAGCCCGTGATCACATTGAAAAAGGTGGTTTTACCCGCGCCGTTGGGACCGATCAATCCATAAATTTGTCCTTGTTGAATGGTCAAGTTGACGCTGTTGAGTGCTTGCAAACCACCAAATCGTTTGCTCACACCCGAGACCTCAAGAACCGTTGGCGCGGTCATCATGCTCGCACTCCAGTCTTGGGCTTGGGCCACAATCCCTGCGGCCTCCAGAGCATGGCCAAAACCATGGTGAGTGCAATCAGGAGTTGGCGCAAAATGGCGGCGTCGATTCGTCCTCCACTTAAATCTTGCAAGGGTGTGGCGACATAGCGCAAGGCCTCTGGCAAGATGGACAGCAACAGTGCACCCACAATGACGCCTGGGAGATGGCCGGCCCCACCCAACACCACCATGGCCACCACCATCACCGACTCCATGAGTCCAAATGACTCTGGCGAAATGAATTGCTGAAAAGCCGCAAAAAAAGATCCCGCCACACCACCAAAAGTCGCCCCCAAAGAGAAAGCCAACAATTTCAAATTGCGGGTGTTGATGCCCATGGCTTGAGCCGCCACCTCATCTTCTCGAATGGCCATCCAAGCGCGTCCAATGCGCGAGTGTTCCAAGCGGTGACAAATTACGACTGCCAATAACACTGTGATCAAAAACAAATAGTAATAAAGCGTCACACTTCTGAGCTCGAAGCCAAAGACATCCATTTTTTTAGATAGCGAATGACCCGCAATTTGAATGGGGTCAATCCCACCAATGCCTTTGGGTCCATTGGTGATATTGACCGGCTGGTCCAAGTTGTTCATGAAGACGCGAATGATCTCCCCAAAACCCAAGGTGACAATGGCCAAATAGTCACCACGAAGTTTTAACGTGGGTGCACCCAATACAGCCCCAAAAATTCCCGCCAAGAGGGCGCTGATGGGCACCACCACCCACCACGGGGTG
>CAISQQ010000101.1 GCA_903887655.1 uncultured Burkholderiales bacterium | reverse complement strand
GCGGGCCAAATAGTCGCTCGCCTTCAAGCGCTCTCCGAACACCAGTCGCTGGGGTTCGAGCACCGAGGCCAAGGCCGCCGCTTTCAAATGACGCTCAACACGCGGGTTGTCGGCCAAAAGCAGAAGAGAGCTCTCGGGCACCGCTCTCAAGATGCGCATCCAAGATTGGAAGACTTGCGGGGTGATTTTGTAATTGTTGTTGAAGGAGCAGTAGAGCACGCCTGTCGTCTGAACCCCGAGCTCTGCTTTACTGAACCGTCTATCAGACACCTCTCGCTTGGGGTCATTGACTTGGTAGCAGGGGAGGTAGGCGATTTTCTCGGCGTAGTGCGCTTGTTGGGACTCAGGAATGATGGTCTTGTCGGCCAAGAGATAGTCCATGTAGGGGGCGCCGATGGTGCCCAAATACCCCAAATAGCTCAGTTGAACAGGAGCGGCTCGGTAGGCAAAAAGCCCCGTTCGGCTTCCATGGGTGTGACCACCCAAGTCCACGGCAATATCGACACCCAGACGCCTGCACAAGGCAGCAGCCTCTTGGTCGGAGAGGTGTCGAATGTCCACCACATGGTCAAAGGCTTTCATTACCCGCTGGCGCATCTCGTCGCCAGGGTCTTTGGCGTCCAAGGTGGAATCGAAGGCGTAGATTTCAAAGTGAGCGCGATCGTGCAACTCAAAGAGCTCGGCCATCAAGATGCACACGGCGTGGTGCTTGAAGTCGGCAGAGACGTAGGCGACTTTGATTTTTCGCGGGGGTGAGCTGCTGGAACTCGGGCCCAAGGGCAGACAAGGTGCGACCGCGCCCAAGCTGTCTTGGGGCGGCATGGTGTGCTCGATATAGAGTTCAGCCGCTTTCAACTGCAGCGCTGGCGCGTCGATCAAAGAGAGCAGTTGGGCCGGTTGGGTCGCTTTGCCACCCGACTCGATGCGTTGGCGCAACTCTTCGATGTCCGAGTCGAAATCGGCCCAATCGCCACCGAGCATTTTGTTGTGGAGCCTGAGACCGTGCAAAAACTCATAGTGGGGATCCAAGGCTTTGGCTTTGTTGTAATTGAGCACCGCCGCTTCAAAGTGCTTCATCAAGTTGAGCAGCTCCGCCTTCAAAACGTAGACTTTGGCGACTTCGGGTGCATAGCGCTCGGCCAGTTCAAACGACTGCAAAGCCTCATCAAAGCGAAACTGCTCTTTGAGCAGTTTGCCCTTGTTGGCGTGTGCGAGACCCGAGCTCGGATCGAGCGCCAAGGCTTTGTCATAGCAAGCTTGGGCGTCCTCGTATTTTCTGAGCTTGGTGAGCATATTGCCCGCATTGGTGTAGGCGGGGGTCAATTGGGGGTTCAAGGCGATGGCGGCCTGGTAGCCCTTCAAGGCCCCTTCGGTGTCGTGCATTTCAAAGAGGAGATTGGCGAAGTTGAAATGCAAGGGGGCAAACTGGTCTTGCACAGCCAAGGCTTGCAGGTAAGTGGCTTTTGACAAAGCATAGAGCTTCAACTCTTTGTAAAGACTCCCCTGGTTGGAGAGCAGCACCACGTGCTGGGGTTGGAGTTGAAGCGCCACGGAGAAATACCCCAGGGCCAAGAAGTGAGCCTTGGCCCGGTAAGCGATGAGACCGAGGTGGTGCAGCGCTTCAAACTGGTCGGGCTGGAGAGACAGGGCGTTTTCAAAACACGCCTTGGC
>CAISQQ010000100.1 GCA_903887655.1 uncultured Burkholderiales bacterium | reverse complement strand
GGTGCGGTGGGGGGTGTTTTGCGCGAACTGGATCTTGTCCTCGTCCATGAGTTCGGTGCGGCCTTGGTAGACGACGCCGGCCAAGTCGGTGACAAAGATGTTGCGCTTGGGGACCCCCAATTTGAGCAAGAGGCCCAGGCAAGCGAGCGCGGCCGCGCCAGCGCCAGAGGTGACAATTTTCACGTCTTCGAGTTTTTTGTTGACGATTTTGAGGCCATTCAAAATGGCCGCCCCCACCACAATGGCGGTGCCGTGTTGGTCGTCGTGGAAGACTGGAATTTTCATGCGCTCGCGCAATTTGCGCTCCACATAAAAACAGTCCGGTGCCTTGATCTCTTCCAAATTGATCCCACCAAAAGTGGGCTCGAGCGCGGCGATGATGTCCACGAGTTTGTCGAGATTTTTCTCGTTGATCTCGAGGTCAAACACATCGATGCCGGCAAACTTGTGAAACAGCACGCCCTTGCCCTCCATCACTGGCTTGGCCGCCAAGGGGCCGATGTCCCCCAAGCCAAGCACCGCGGTGCCGTTGGTGATCACGGCCACCAAATTGCCACGGCTCGTGTATTTGAAAGCGGCATTGGGGTCTTTGACAATTTCCTCGCACGGTGCGGCCACACCGGGCGAATAGGCCAAGGCCAAGTCGTGTTGGTTGATGAGCTGCTTGGTGGCTTGGATGCTGATCTTGCCCGGGGTCGGAAACTCATGGTATTCAAGGGCTGCGCGGCGCAACTCTTGGCGCGCATCCTCTCGGCGTTGCTCTTGGGGGGTGGGTTTCTGAGGGGAGATGGGGTCGGTCATGGGATAAGCTCCAAGGTGCCGGGGCACGCAGTCAATGAGCTTGGATTGTAGGTCCTCGTCTGCCGCAGTGGGCCACTGGCGGCCAACAAAAGAAATGCCCGCGTCAAGTGCGGCGTGCGCGCCGCGCGCGCCACCCGCTCCCGCGCCCCCTTTGAGCGGGCGGGATCAGAGCTCAATGAGCTCGAAATCAGACTTGCCCACCCCGCACTCGGGGCAGCTCCAATCGGCGGGCACGTCGCTCCACAAGGTCCCCGCTGCAATGCCCTCCTCGGGGCGGCCAGTGGCCTCGTCGTAGATGAAGCCACAAACGATGCAAAGGTAGGTTTTAAAGGTGCTGGACATGAAATACTCCTGGATTGAATCAAAAAAAGGCGAAGGGGCGGGGGCGAGGGTTTAGGCCTGCACGCGAGCGAGTTGGTCTTGGTAGTGCTTGGCGTGGCGCTCTTCAACGCGCGCCAAAGCGGCAAAGCGTTTTTGGGCTTTGACAAGCGTGGCTTCAAACGCCAGCGCGTGCGCTTTGGATTCGGCAATTTGGTCTTGCATTTCTGCCGCGGCGAGCACCTTGCCCTCTTCTTGCGCTGCGCGCAAAAAGCTCGGGTACATCTCGGTGTATTCATAGGTCTCACCCTCGATGGCCATCTCCAGCACCCGAGCCGGGCTCAAGCTCGCTTTGGGGTAGAGGAGGTCGAGGTGGCCAAAGGCGTGCTGAACTTCTTGCAAGGCGGTTTGCTCGAACACCTCGGCACTGCTGTCGTCGCCCATTTCGCGACAAATTTTGGCGAAGTAGCGGTATTTGATGTGGGCCATGGACTCACCCGCAAAGGCGCTCTCCAAGTTGGCCAGGGTGTTGAGGATGGGGCGGTTGGTGTTTGAATCGGTCATGGGGACTCCAAAGGATAAATAGTTAAAAACAATCAGAACGAGGGTAATGATAGTTAAATTTAAAACCTTTGGCCAATTGTCTTTGACTAAGAGCGCGATAGCCAACGCCGCTGGGCGCGGGACAGCCCCCCATTGGCGCCGATCATGCGCGCATGAGTTCCTCAATGGCCGCGATCTCCACCGGCACCCCTCGAGAGAGGAGTTGAGCCCCTTCGGGCGTCACCCAGGCGTCGTCTTCGATGCGAATGCCGATGTCCCAAAACGCGCGGGGCACGTTGTCGCTGGGGCGCACATAAAGCCCAGGCTCAATGGTGAGGACCATGTTGGCTTGCAAGCGCCGCGAGGGCAAACTGGCACGGGTGCTGGAGACGGTCGTGGTGGCGGCTGCACCAGCGCTTGGCTGGGCGGCGCTCTCGAGCACGGCACTCCAAGTCGGCGTGCTGCTCTCGCCCGTGTGGGGCGCCTCTTCCACATAGGCGCCGCAGTCGTGCACATCCAGCCCCAACCAGTGGCTCGTGCGGTGCATGTAAAACGGGGTG
>CAISQQ010000099.1 GCA_903887655.1 uncultured Burkholderiales bacterium | reverse complement strand
GCAATTGAGTCTCTGGGTCTTCAATGGGCCTAGGGATCATTTGAGACTTGCTCAAGACGCCTCATCTGCTCAGTGGCACTGCAGGTAACAGCACAAAAGCGATCAAGCAGGGCGAATTGCTTTTGTTGCTCCAAGCGTGATGTGTACCGCGTTGAACGATGCAGTCCCCTTGTTTCATCAAGACTTCTTGGTCGTCCAAAACGGCGTAAATCTCACCTCTCACAATCACGGCATAGTCGATGGTGTTGGTCTTGTGCATCCCGGGATGCTTCTTGGTGAGGTCTCCTCGCGTATCGACGCCCATGCTGTCAAAGTGAGCTTGTGCGTCCATGGACGGCAGACGGATGGCGTCTGGGGGATACTCAATCAATCGAAATAGACTGCCAGCCGCTTCAGGTTCAATTTTTTGAACCACTCTGGCGTCGTCCGCTTGTCCTGTGTTGAGCGCTGGACTGGCGGTGGTTTCCCAAAGTTCTGTCAAGATCAATCCACCCGCTTTGGTCAAAATTTTCGGGGCTGCACCGTGATCCTGGAAAAGAACGGTCGAGCGACCTTGCTCGTTTTGAGTGGTGACGATTCTTTTGGGGCGGTGGTTTGAGTTCATCGAAGCTTTGGTGTTCTTTTCAAAGGCGGCGTCAGTCTATTCTTATTTGGCTAGACTTCAGTAAGGTGTTTAATTTGATCGAGTCTCTTTTTAAAAAGGGCCCTAATTTTTCATCCAAGTGTTCTTCACCCGGAAATTCAAAGCCCAATTGTTTGTACTGACGTTTGAGTTCCTCGGTTTTTAGGGCTTCTTTAACGTCGGCTTGTATTTTCGATACGATCAAAGGCGACGTACCAATAGGGGCGAACAGACAAGTCCAACTGACGAAATTGAAGTCTGAAAACCCAAGCTCCATCATGCTGGGGACATCGGGCAACGCGTCCATTCGTTTTGCGCCAGTCGTGGCCAGTATTCTTAGTTTGCCGGATTCGACCAATCCCTTGACCACTGGGTAGGAGGTGAACATGATCTCCACTTGGCCAGAAGCAACAGACAGAGCCGCTTGATCGGCTGTTTTGAACGGCACATGGACCAATTCAGTTTTAGACATGGCTTTGAATGTTTCAGCTGCCAAATGGGGCAATGTGCCGTTGCCCCCTGATGCGTAATTCAAGCGAAGAGGAGCGGATTTCGCGTTAGCGACCAATTCAGCAATGGTTTTAAATGGGGCTTGGCTTGAGGTCACCAAGATAAAGGGCAGCACATTGGTCATCACAATTGGCGTCAAATCCTCCACCACATCGATGCTATTGATGCCCAGAGCACGAGAAATTTGAAAACTCGATGTTGCGTTTAAAAGCGTGTAGCCATCGGCTTTTGCTTTCTGCACAGCCTCTGCTGCCACTTTTCCACTCGCTGCAGTCAAAGTCTCCGCAATGATTTGCTGGCCCCACCGTGGACTCAATTGGTTGGCAACAATGCGAGCAGCAATATCCGGCCCAGGACCACTGATCAAACGAACGGGTTTGCTTGGATAAGGCTGTGCATTGGCTTGAAGGGCCAACAGCAAGGAGGCCAAAACAAATGGAAAATGAAACTTCATACTTTTACGGGGTCAGCGCATTTGACAAGGGATGGCGAGGGAATGAAAAAGGGTTTAATCACAATGGGTGAACCGTATGCTTGACCCGAGGCACTTTAATCTAATCGGAATTAATCGCTTTGTCTAGTGTGCTTCCCCCTAGGCGGGTTGGTGATTTTAAAAGTTCCTCAGTTTTCGGGTGTTGGTTACCTACGTAGAAATAACACTGGTAGTAATTCAAGCGACGCCGATTATACTATTGTCAATGATGACAGTTTACTAACTGTCAGTACATT
>CAISQQ010000098.1 GCA_903887655.1 uncultured Burkholderiales bacterium | reverse complement strand
TTCACGGCATTGTGCAAAGGCGCCAAGTTCGGTCGACCCATAGCGATCAAAGACAATTTGATCCCGGGTGTTCAATGTCTTGAGACAACGCCGAATTTCATCCCTCATGGCCATGCTGGAGGCCTCACCCGTGATGGCGCACATGCGAACGTGTTGAAAGTCGGCTTTGAGCTCAATGGCTTTGATGAGTAAACGCCGGAGGAAACTGGGGATACCCCATAAAATCGTGGGTCGATTTTGTTCGATCAACCGGATGCATTCTTCCATGGAACGCTGCAGATCATGGGTGCCATTTTTCGCCCCCGGCAGAGCGGCAAAAATTGTTGCGCCTGCTGCATAGGCATTCGTCACCGACCTCACATAAGCACCCATGGGCGCTGTCGTCAGGGGAAAAAGATTGGCGATGACGTCCGTGCTGTTGATGCCGGAAATTTCAGCCACTCTTTTCGACTGAAACAAGTAGTTGTGGTAGTCATGGGTGGTGTTGTAAAAAGGCGTGGGCTCGGAGGTGGTGCCCGTCGTATAAATGACTTCCCAGAGGATTCTTTCTTGCATGGGCAAGTCTTGGAGCTGCAGGCGAAAGCTCTCGGGATTTTCCATCAACGCTTGTTTGTGGGTCAATGGTAGGCGAACCAAGTCCTCGGTGGTTTTGATCTCACTGATGTCAATATTTGATTGGGACCAAAGCGCTTTGTAGTAGGGGTGACCGCGCTGGCAAATCTGGAGCATTTCGCGCAGCTTTTGATTCTGCACGCGTTGAATCTCAGAGTTGGATTGAAAAATAGACATCGCTTGGATTTACACTCTTTTGATGAGTGCCGTCTTGTCGTTTTGAAAGACGAGGTCATTGTTTTGATTGAACACCAAGTCTCTGAACACCACGATGCCCCGGTCTGTTTTGCTGGTTTCTCGCTTGCTCACGATTTCAACCTGCGTTGTGATCGTGTCGCCTGGTCGAACGGCGGCTAAAAACTTGGCATTTTCAAGACACAACAATGCAATGATTGATTTTGAAAACAAATTGCCCGTCATGGCGGTGGTGAACGACATGATGAGATGGCTCGGACAAATGAGCCCTTCATTGATCGACGCTTTGGCGACTTTTTCATCTAAAAAAAGTGGCACTTCGTAGCCCACAAGCTTGCAAAACTCCATGTGGTCACTCAGTGTGATGAGCCTTGAGCGGGTCGAATAACGTTCCCCCACAATGAAGTCTTCCCAATAATGGTTGAAGTATTCGTTTTTCAAAATAGCCTGCCTGTTTTGGGTGAGGGAGTATTCAATGAGCGGTTCAAGGGTGGAGAGGGTGGGGCACCAAGCCCAACTTGGCGATCAACTTCATTCTATATTATGATGTCTCAACAGCGTTGATTCCGTTGGTATTGGACTCACAATTCAATGCTGACCTAACCATGAAGGAAACCACCGTGAATTCATTTATAAAGCACAGCTCGCTTGGCACGATGCGATGCTGTTTTATGTTGGTGTTTTGTTGTTTGAGTTCTTTGACTT
>CAISQQ010000097.1 GCA_903887655.1 uncultured Burkholderiales bacterium | reverse complement strand
GAGCGCCTACCCGTCCACCCCCCAGTCCGCCCCCAAGGTCGGCTCAGACGAGGCCTCGGCGCAGCGGGTGCACGATTGGTGGAAGGAGCGTTTCACAGCGCCAGAGCCACGCACCTTGGAGGGCTCGGGTTTGAGCCGGGACGACCGCATGAGCGCCCGAGGATTCGCGCAGTTGCTGCAGTATGCCTGGGAGTCGCCCTACAGCGCCGAGTTGATCGCTTCTTTGCCCATCTCTGGCGAGGACGGGACGCTTAAAAAAAGCCAGGCCGTGGGCGTGGCCCATTTGAAAACCGGTAGCTTGAATGGGGTGCTTGGGGTGGCGGGTTTTGTGCAAGCGAGAAACCACCGCCGTTATATTTTGGTGGCCATGGTCAACCACGCCAACGCGGCCAAAGCCAGACCCTTGATGGAGGCCTGGATTGAGTGGGTGGCCAACCGGTGACGTCCCGTTTTATTCGGTGGGCCAAGCTCAGCGCCCGTTCACCCGACTTGGCGGGTGTTCACCAGCCCTTGGCGCTTCTTAAAAAGGTGTAGGCAAAATTGCCCACCATGCGCTGCGCAACCGGGCTCAGGTGGATGTCGTCCGCGTAGAGATACCCGTTGTAGTTGGGGTCTGCGCTGGTGGCGTTGCAGTTGAGCCCGGCGCTCGAGGCTGGGCATGCCGCGGTGGTGAGTCCCGCGGTGGTGATGCCATAGCCTTGCAAGTCCGCACTCAACATCAACACCTCCATGTCAAAGAGCCTCACGCCTTGACCGGAGACATACAGGCCCGCGTTGCTGATGATGGCCGAGTTGAACGCGCGCGTCATGTCCTGGAAGAATTGTGGCAAACCCCCGGTGTAATTGGGGTAGGCCAATGCAAAGGCGGGCGAATTGATTTGGGCAAATGGGCTGCCTTTCAAATCGTAGGCGTTGAGCAACAAAATATGGCCGAAGTTGGCCAGCTGTGCGCGGGCAAAGAGTTGATAAGTCGTGCCCAAGGCGGTGATGGTGCTGATGGCACTCGCTGGTGTTTCTTTGCGACTCAAAACCGACAAGGTGTGGTTCAAAATATCGTTCATGCCACCATTGATCACCAGCATGTCACCAGCTTGGGGGCGAAAGCCCGCCAGCTGCCCGGGCAGGTCGGCAACGGTGGCACCGGGTTTGGCAAAGCCGGAGACGGCTGGATCAAACGCGATGTTGTAGTCCAGCGCCATTTGTGGGATCCAGTTCGTCACGGTGCCATCGTTGACCGTCAATTGATCGGCATAAGCGTTGCTCAAGGTGCCTTGGTAGCTGAAAAAGTCCCCCACAGCGACGATGCGGCTCGGGAAAAATTCGTCCACTTTGGAGCTCGCTCCGCAAGACGCCACCAAAGCGCACAGGCCCAAATAGGCCAACAGTTGGCCCAGGCGCATGGCCGTGGTGTGTAAGTTCATTGTCATTGAGCAACTCCAGTCAGACCCGATAGTTTAACGGCAGATTGTGAAGGCTCTGCTGGCACGTGACTGGCCCGGCGCAAACGATCGGCAACCCCTGCCCAAGACACCCCACTGGGCGCCGATTCAATCCAAATCTCAGCCACCCCCAAGTCATCAAAGTCGCGCAAGGTGGCAAAAAGCGCATGCGCGCAAGCTGCTGGCGTGCTGGGCATGGTCTGAAACTGTAGGCCGTTGGGGCGCGGCATCGCGTGCAGTGCGCTGTCGCGCGCCCACACCCCAAGCGTTGGGGGAGATGCACCCATGCGCTCGGGCGCACTGGGTGCTCGCCAATGCGTGAGCTCGTGCACCATCTGCGCGGCCTCCATGAGTCTGACCCGTGCTCGCGGCGCGTAGTGCGAGGCCAGAGTGCCCGAGGCTTTGGGGGCGATCAAGTGCGCTGGGTCGCTCTGGAGGCGGGCGAGATCGAGCTCTTCTTGGCGCACCACCGGTTGATTCAGCGCCGCCTCCAGTGCTTGCTGGTCGATCTGTCCAGGGCGCAACACAATCGGCACGCCACGGGTGCAGTCCACAATGGTGGACTCGATGCCAATGTCACAATCCCCGCCATCGAGCACCCAAAGGTCGGGCCCAAACTCTGAGCGAACATGGGCCGCGCGTGTGGGACTCACCCGCCCAAACCGGTTGGCGCTGGGGGCGGCCACGCCGTGCACCCCCAGTGCGCGCGCTTGCTGCAAAAGCGCCAAGGCCACGGGATGCGAGGGCCATCGCAGGCCGATGCTGGGCGAATGCGCCGTGGCGGCTGGCGCCGCCCCAATGCGTTTGGGCAAAATCAAGGTGAGCGCGCCAGGCCAAAACCGTGCCATCAAGGCCCTAGCAAAGTCGGGCACATCCCGGGCATAGTGATCGACGTCTTGGAGACTGCCGATGTGCACAATCAAGGGATGGTTGTTGGGGCGGCCTTTGAGGGCAAAGATGTGCTCGACGCTTGCATCTTGGTCGGCGTCAGCACCCAAGCCATAGACCGTCTCGGTGGGAAAGGCCACGAGCTCGCCGCGGTGCAGCGCACGAGCGGCCTGCTCAATCTCGGATGCAACTGGTGTGACTTGGGTCATGGCACCCCGTGCGTGGGGCTGTCCCAAGCCGTCCTTGTTGGACCCAAGCGAGGCGCTACCCCCAGCCCCAAACTCTCCAGGCCCAGCAGCGCCAAGCACTGCGCCACGGTGTTCATGACCGCTTCAGGGGTGTCTGCCGTGATGTTCAAGTGGCCCATTTTTCGCCCACGCCGAGCTTCCTTTTTGCCATACAGGTGCAAGTGCGTCCCCGGCAGCGCCAACAAGCGCCACCAGTCGGGCTCTTGGGGGGCGTTGCTGGCGTTGGTGCGCACGGCACTGGGGTCCCACCACAAGTCGCCCAGCAAATTGAGCATGACACAAGGGCTGTGCTGAGCCACGGGCGTGAGCGGTAGGCCCACCAAAACACGCAGTTGCAACTCAAACTGCGACATCGAACAGGAGTTCAGGCTGTGGTGTCCACTGTTGTGGGGCCTGGGGGCGATTTCATTGACCACCCAAGGCGCCGTGGCGTTGGCGTCGTCCAGGATAAAAAACTCCACGCACAAAACCCCCACATAGTTCAGCGCTTGGGCCAGGGTTTGGGCCGCATTTTGAAGCGTTTGCTCAAGCCCCGGATCCACCCAGCCGGGGAAAACCGTGCTGGAGAACAAGACGCCTTGGTGGTGTTGGTTGACTTGCACAGGCAGGTGCACGCAGGCGCCACCCTCGGAGCGCGCCAAAATCACCGAGCACTCGGCTTGGAGGGGAAGTTTTTTCTCGAGCACGCACGCGGTTGGCGCCCCGTCAGGACTTGCTTGGAGCAGCGCGAATGCGCCGGGCAGCGCCTGCGCGTTGGGCACCACCACTTGGCCTTTGCCGTCGTAGCCCAAGCGGGTGGTCTTCAAAATACCGGGAAACAATTGGGCCGGCACATGGGCCAAATCCGCGTGGGATTCAATCCCCCAAAAGGGCGCCACCGGCAAGCCACAGGCTTGGATGGTGGTTTTTTCAAGGACCCGGTCTTGAGCGATGCGCACGCACGCTGCACTGGGGCTCACACCGAGCTCTCGCGCCAAGCGCTCAAGCGTCATGGCGGGGACGTTTTCAAACTCGGTGGTGACGCGCTCAGCGACTTGGCTCAAGGCCGTCAAGCCCGCGTCGTCGCTGTAGTCAACACACAAAAAGTGCTCAGACAGGCTGCTCGCGGGGGCGTTCGCATCGGGGTCCAAGACCGCCACGGTGTAGCCCAGGGTCTGCGCGGTTTGCGCAAGCATGCGCCCGAGCTGTCCGCCCCCCAGCACCCCAATGCAGGCCGGGGGTGGCAGGTAGGCAAGGGCCGGCTCAGTAGGCGCGGTGCTGTCAAAGGCTGGGGTCATGTGAGGGTGGGGTGTGAGGTTGCCAGGTTGTGGGCCCACAGGCCACAAAGAGGGCGAATCAATTCGGGGTGGGTGTGAGTACACTTTGGCGTGCCGCTTGGGTTTGGGCGTCGCGGTAGGCTTGGAGCTGGCCATGCAAAGCCGGCGAGTGAAGTGCTAGCATGGCCACGGCAAAGAGGGCGGCATTGGCCGCCCCACTGTGGCCAATGGCAAAGGTGGCAACGGGAATGCCCTTGGGCATTTGCACGATGCTGTGCAGTGAGTCAACACCGTGCAGGTGCTGGCTCGCGACCGGGACACCGAGCACGGGGATGGTGGTTTTGCTCGCCAGCATGCCGGGCAAATGGGCCGCCCCGCCTGCACCCGCGATAATGGCGTGCAGACCGGCTGAGCGCGCATCTTGCGCGTAGGTGAACAAATCATCGGGCATGCGGTGCGCGGAGAGCACGCGGGCATCAAACGGGATGTCAAATTCTTGGAGAATACGGGTGGCGTGTTGCATGGTCTCCCAATCCGATTGGGAGCCCATCACGACACCGATGAGTGCTTGGGTCATGGCGTGTTGCCCTTGGGGCTAAAGTGTGCAAGTGAAATGATTTTAATGGTTGCTTGAGGAGTGTAGGTCAATGATAGAAGTCAGCGTTGAAAATTTTGAGTCGGAGGTGATGCAAGCCTCGCTGGACACGCCCGTTTTGGTCGACTTTTGGGCGCCTTGGTGTGGGCCGTGCAAAGTCATCGGTCCCTTGCTCGAGCAGCTGGAGGAAGACTACCAAGGGCGCTTTAAATTGGTCAAAATCAACTCCGATGAGGAGCAACAAATCTCGCAGGCCTTTGGCATCAAGAGTCTTCCGACTTGCATTTTGCTCAAACAAGGACGACCCGTTGACGGCTTCATGGGGGCCTTGCCACTGGGCCAAATCAAGGCGTTCTTGGACAAGCACCTACCCTCGATCGAGGAGCTCACGGCGTTGGAAGACGCTCAAGAGGCCCAGGCCTTGATCGAAGACGGGGATCCACAAGCGGCCTTGGTCAAATTGCAAGAAGCCTTGGCCATCAACCCCGCCAACGATGATGCTCGCTTTGATTACGCCAAGCTGCTCATTCAGGAAGGTGACTTGGAGACCGCCCAAATGGCCTTGGGTCCCGCGTTGGCACAAATCCCCTTGCAACTGCGCTTTGAGGCCTTGAACCATTGGCTTGCTTGCTTGAAGTTTGTTCAAACCGACCCGCATGGGTCTTGGAGCCCCGCGCAGTTTGACGCCCACCTTCAGAGCAACAAGCGCGATTTTGGCGCCCGATTGGCGCGCGCGCGCTGCTTGGTCGCGAGTGGCGAGATGACGCCAGCCATGGACGAGTTGCTTGAGATCATCATGCGCGACAAAACCTGGGGCGACGAAATCGCAAGGAAGTTGTACGTGGCGATTTTGGAGCTCATGACGCCCCCGCCGCTCAAGGACGCGCCCAGCAGCAAAGACACCACCCCCGGGGGGATTGCCTTGACCACCCAGGTGAGTCAGCACGATGACCCCCGCTTGGAGCTGATCTCCAAGTACCGCCGCCGCTTGAGCAGTGCCTTGAATTGACGGCAATTGAGCGCTATAGAGCTCTTTAGAGCGCTATTCGTCGCACGCTCCAGCATGCAGCGGTCTTTTAAGCGACTTGCTCGGGTGCTGGGTCTGGGTTCAAGCGCGCCCAAACCTCTTGGTACTTGAGCGCGGTTTGCCTAATCACCTCACTCGGTAAGCTCGGCGCAGGAGCGGTTTTGTTCCAAGGCAAACCGTTGGCGTCGCGGTAATTCTCGAGCCAATCGCGCAGAAATTGTTTATCAAAGCTTGGTGGATTGACCCCCACGGCATAGG
>CAISQQ010000096.1 GCA_903887655.1 uncultured Burkholderiales bacterium | reverse complement strand
ATCCGACCCGCTTGGGCGCCGACCGCTGGGTGGCCGTGATTGGCGCGCGCGCCCGCATGCTGCGTGCCATGCCCGCTGGCGATGCGCCACGTCCTTTGGTGGTGGTCATGGTCGGCACCGCGGTGACGGTTGAAGCGGTAGACGCCAGTGGCAAGTTTTTGGGCGGCATCATCCTGCCCGGCCACGGCATCATGTTGCGAGCCTTGGAGTCGGGCACAGCCGGCTTGCGCGTCCCCACTGGCGAAGTGCGCGAATTCCCCACCAACACCAGCGATGCATTGACGAGCGGCGGCACCTTTGCCATTGCTGGCGCGGTCGAGCGCATGGTGCAACATGTGCGCGACCATTGCGGCGCTGAGCCGCTGTGCTACATGACAGGCGGCGCAGGCTGGAAAATGGCGCCCAGCATGTCGGTCAAGTTTGAGTTGGTGGACAGCTTGATTTTTGATGGATTGCTTGAAATTGCCCGTCAGCGGCTAGGCCATAAAACCTAATTTCTACCCCGCAAAGCCCCTGATAGCAAAAGGGCAAGCCAGCGGCTAGACTGTTGGTCATGAAAGTCCTCGATTCATTGGTTACCCAAGCGGCCAGCATTGCGGCCATTCGGCGCGATATCCACGCGCATCCTGAGCTGAGTTTTCAAGAACT
The DNA here is from genome assembly GCA_903887655.1 of uncultured Burkholderiales bacterium. Classification (GTDB taxonomy): domain Bacteria; phylum Pseudomonadota; class Gammaproteobacteria; order Burkholderiales; family Burkholderiaceae_C; genus Limnohabitans. The sequence continues at coordinate 5,578 of CAISQQ010000096.1, read as the reverse complement.
TCGCACCTCCGACGTGGTGGCTGCCAAGCTCACCGAATGGGGCATTCCCATTCACCGAGGCTTAGGAAAAACGGGCGTGGTGGGCATCCTCAAAAACGGCAACAGCAGCCGCGCCATTGGCCTGCGCGCCGACATGGACGCCTTGCCCATGCAAGAGTTCAACCAGTTTCCCCACACCAGCCAACACGCTGGCAAGATGCACGCCTGCGGCCACGATGGCCATGTGGCCATGCTCTTGGCCGCCGCGCAACATTTGGCCAAGCACAAAAACTTTGACGGCACGGTGTATTTCATTTTCCAACCCGCCGAAGAAGGCGGCGGCGGTGCGCGGGAAATGATCAAAGACGGCTTGTTCGAGAAATTCCCCATGCAAGCCGTGTTTGGCATGCACAACTGGCCGGGCATGGCCGTGGGCAAATTCGCGGTCAGCCCCGGCCCCGTCATGGCGTCGAGCAGCGAATTCAAAATTACCATTCATGGCAAAGGCAGCCACGCCGCGCTGCCGCATAACGGCATCGACCCCGTGCCAGTGGCCTGCCAAATGGTGCAGGCTTTCCAAACCATCATCAGCCGCAATAAAAAACCGGTGGATGCAGGCGTCATCTCCGTCACCATGATCCATACGGGCGAAGCCACCAACGTGGTGCCCGATGTCTGCGAAATTCAAGGCACGGTGCGCACCTTCACGCTGGAAGTGCTCGACTTGATTGAGCAGCGCATGAAAGACATTGCCCAGCACACCTGCGCCGCCTTTGATGCCCGCTGCGACTTTGAGTTTCACCGCAATTACCCGCCCACGGTCAACCACGAAGCCGAAGCGGCATTTGCCCGCCAAGTCATGCAGGGCATTGTGGGCGAGGCCAATGTGTTGCCCCAAGAACCCACGATGGGCGCAGAAGATTTCTCCTACATGCTGCAAGCCATGCCAGGTGCGTATTGCTTCATTGCCAACGGCGAAGGTGAGCACCGCCACGTCGGCCACGGCGAAGGTCCTTGCACCCTGCACAACCCCAGCTACGACTTCAACGACGAACTCATTCCCTTGGGGGGGACGTATTGGGTGAGTTTGGTGGAGGCTTGGTTAGCGGCCAAGGCTTAATAAGCCGCCAACAGCATTTCCAAATGCGCCTTGTGCTCTGGCGCGGCGTAAGGCAGCAACAGACTGAGCACATGTTTGGCCCCGCGCAGCAACGAGGCTTGAGCACTGGCGGGCTCTAAGGCGTGGCGCGGGTCACGCACGTATTCGTAGCTCAGCCACCAAGTGAGCATGACCACCATGTGCGTCGCCGTGGATTCGCGCTGCGACACGGTGATCTCTAAAGCGCCCACATGCTCCAAGCTATCTAACAGCGTGCGAAAAGCCGTTGTTTTGTGCAGCAGCGCGTCTTTGATATGGGTCTCTAAGCGGCGGTTTTTGCTCAACAAATCGTTCAAATCGCGGTAGAGAAAGCGGTATTGCCACACCAGCTCAAACAAGCTGTGCATGAAAAACCAAGCATCTTCAATGTCATGCACGCCAGGAGCCGCGCCCAGCAACTCATACAGCGCAGCTTCATAGCGTGTGAACAGCGCGTTGACCAGCTCGTCTTTGGCTGGGTAGTGGTAGTACAAATTGCCCGGACTGATGTTGAGCTCAGACGAGATCAAGGTGGTGGACACATTGGGCTCGCCAAAGCGGTTGAAGAGGTCGAGTGTGACCTCCAAAATCCTCTCGGCAGTGCGGCGTGGCGCTTTTTTGGCCATGGTGTGGCGTGAGGAGATGATTATTTAACGGGTGTTTTTTGACGGCAGTCTTTTTGGCTGTCGCCGCTGGTTTGCTAGTGCGAGCCTTGGGTGCGGCAGATTGGCCCAGTTGCGCTTCAAGAGCAGCCACGCGTTCTTGCAACTCATGCAGGGCTTGCGCCGTTGGCAAACCTAAGCTGTGTAAGGCTTTGGCCACGCGGTCTTCAAAAATATTTTCGAGCTTGCCCCATTGTCCGCCCGCACGCTCGTTGAGGGTTTGGGTCACTTGGCTGACTTTTTGCGTGGCCTCGGCCAACTTTTCTTCAGCGGCGGAATGCACCTTTTGCTGCATGGTCAAACCATCGCTGACCAGCTTTTCAAAGGCTTTGGCGCCGTTTTCTTGCGCTTTGGCAAATGCGCCCAAGCCGGCGAGCCAAATTTGTTGGGATTGCTCTTTGACGGTGTCTGACAGAGCGGCGGGATCGAAGGGGTTTTTGGTGGGCATGGTGTATTTTTTGAAGTTCGCAGGAATGGGCATCACTTTACAGCGCTTGATTTTAAAAAGTATTGGGGTTTTGGGTAGACTTGATCAAACGCAAATGCCTATGACTCAAATAAATAACGCCGCTTGGTATGTGGTTCACACCAAACCGAGACAAGAGACCCGTGCCCTGGAGAATCTTCAAAACCAGGGTTTTGAGTGTTTTTTGCCGATGATTCAAATTGAAAGGCTCAGAAATCAACGTGTAAAAGCGGTTGAAGAGCCCATGTTCAGCCGCTACCTCTTTATACGCCTGGACGACACCATCCAGAACTGGGCGCCGATTCGATCGACCTTGGGGGTGAGCAAGCTTGTGAGCTTTGGACACCAGCCAGCCAAGGTGCCGCCTGAGCTGATTGACTTGCTCAGGGAGTCCCCGCAGACTCTCTTTGAGCGCATGTTTGCTCCCGGTGACACAGTTCAAGTCGCCAGTGGGCCTCTGAGGGGCCTTGAGGGACAGTACCTGGAGTATGACGGCGAGCGGCGCGCCTTTGTGCTGATCGATCTCCTCGGGCAGCCCCAGAGGCTGCGCATGGAGCTCGACACCCTGCGTGTCGTGTAACGCAGGCGATCTCATCGACCCAGCGCCTGCTGAGTCACCTGTTGCCTGCAGGGTGTTGATGAGAATCAGTCTGTTTTGCAAGACTTCACTCATAAGCCAAGTGCCGACTTGAGGCCCTCTGCGCCCATGGGCTGGCGTAGGCGCGCGTGCTTGGGCTGGGCACTCTCTTGCCTTGCTTGGGTCTGAGCCGCGCGAGAGAGCGAGGCGCGGTAGGCCTCGTCTGGGTCCACGATGTCGGTGAGGCCAAAGGCCAACCTCGCGCACTGGACCATCGCCTTGTGGCGCAGCATGCGCCTCGGGTGCGTGACCCAGGCCGTGCTCATGCCGCGCACCTCACTAAGGTGCTCGCGCACTGTCGTCGCCACGCGCCTGTCCCAGCGGTGGATGGTGCACTCAGTCCAGCTCGGCAGCCCGTCCTCGAGCTGGGTCGACTCCCTGAAGCGCATGCCCGCAAACTGCTCGTGGGCGTTCATGATTCGGCTCCAGCCGTCCACGCTCACGACCACCATCGGCGCTGCGCCCGCGCTGTCTGGGACCAGGTAGGCCTCCCTGCCCGTGGTGGGGTCAAGGCCGTGGCGCACACAGGCGGCTAGCAGTCGCTCCAGGTCCGCGAGTGTCCAAGACTCCAGCCGCGACAAGGAGGTCGTGGTCAGCGCCCCAACGAATCCCTCCTCGCTCATGCCCGAGCGGGCCAGGCACAGCTGGAAGGCCTGCAGATGACGCGCCCTCAGGTGGGCCGGCAGGTCTTCGTCTGGTTCGGCGATCTTGCGCGCCCAGTGCTGACCCCTGTCAAATCTAACCCCCTCGAGGTCCTCCCGCGCGACTCTGGTGTCCTTGCCTGGTGCGCTTTCTGTGTGGATGTTTGTGTGGATGTCTGTGGTCATGGCGATTCCTTGTGGGTGTGGTGTGGGAGGTGCGGCTCGCTTGAAAGGGTTGCTAGCAGCAGCCGACGGCCCGCGCTGACCTGGCGGGTGTAGGCCTGCACGATGTCTGGGCGCTCGTGCCTGAGCCGCTGCGTGTCCAGGCGAGTGCTCTCGCGCGAGTGCCGCCAGGTCGCAAGGGTCTGACCGCCCCAGGTCAGTGCCTCGGCCGGCCCCATCTCTAGGGCCACCTCCTGGCGTATCTCGTCGAGCTCTTGCTCGGCAAGCCTCACCTCCTCTTGGAGCTGCGCGAGCCGGCTCAGCTTGGTGAGCATCTCGGGGCTGGCCTCACGTGTGAGCCCCGCCGTGTGTGTGGGGTACAGCGACTCGACCTGATCGCGGGTGCGCGGGGGTGGGGGCGTGCCCGTGAGGACGTGCTCCAGCCAGAACCTGTGCGCTCGCTCGAAGAGGTGCCGCTCGAGCGCCTCGTCGCGTCGGATCCTGTAGACCCTGAGGTCTGTGTTACCCAAGAGGACGGCAAGGTGCGCCTCCTCGCACCCCGCGAGGCCCAGGTACCACAGGCACTGCACCAGGTACTCCGCGGGGACGAGGTCGCTCCAGGCCGGGCCCCACTCCCCCGCACGAAAGGCGCTGCAGGTCTTGCACTCCAAGACGATTCGAGACGCCTCGGCCTTCGTCTGGTTTGTCGTTGCCTGTGACGTGCCCTGGGTGACCATGCGGTCGACGTGGCCAAAGAGCTCCGGGTGCTCGGGGTGGTGCAGGGGCTGCGGTTGGGCCTGGCAGGTGTTGCCGGTGAGCCGCTCGTACTCCTGCACCACGAAGGGCTCGAGGTAGGTGCCCACGCGCTGGGCCACCACGCTCGGGCGTGCGGGGGCTGCACCGCGGTGGACCTTGTCGAGCCAGACGTCGACAGCTGATCTAAAGGGCGAGAGCCCCAAGATTGCACCCACGTCAGAGCCTCCGACGCCCCACGGGCGCCAGTCCAGAGTTGAAGCCTGCTGGCTGGGCATTTCCTGAGCGCCCGAGGGCGCGGCCTCCATCCCCCTGGCTGGTTGTACGCTCACGGCTGAGGCCTGTCGCGCGCCTTGCTTGCCTCTCCTCTTGCTGCTGTTCGAATGCATGGCTTGCCCCATGGTTTAGTTGTGCAAGCTGTCATTGTATCTTTTAAAGAAACATTGTCAACTTTAAAGAAACTAAATGTGAATGCATGGCTTTAGGACTAATTTTTTTACGAAAATAAATAGAGGGCAGTTAATGCTGGTGCTAGGGCTCAGACTACTTCCAGCGTGGTTGTGCTGGACGTGTGAGGGTCCTGTCGGAGTCCAATCCTTGAGTTGGAAAAATGGGCTATGCACGGGCAGCAAGCCAAGTAGGTGAGCTAGGCCAGGGTGAATGTCCGCTGCCCGAGAGCAAAGCCGCGCATGGCTCGTGTGCTCACCGTCTCGAGCACGACCCCGATCGGGCGCACCCTGGCAGCGCCCCGCGCCCCATGAGCTTGATGCCGAGCGAGACGTATTCGGTCTGGCCGCCGTCGCCGCCAGCACGCGTGGCTAGCACCTGGTAGCCCAGCCCCTCGGTGAGTGCGAGCACGAGGTCGCCCTCGGTGGGCTGGGTGGCGGGCTCGATGAGCAGCAGGGCGTCTCGCTCGACGTTGTTGAGCCCAAAGTGCGCGGTCATGTATCCGCCCAGTGCCACGTAGAAGGCGCGCTCGGAGACGGGCAGCCTGCTGGGAAAGCCGCTGTGCTTGGCGGCGCGCGCGAGCAGCTCCTCGATGGGGGAGCCGTAGTCGAGGTGGACGACGGGCAGGCTCTGGGGTGTCTCGGCGGGGCTTGGGGCGCCCATGAGCTCTGGCGTGCTCACGCCGTAGAGCGT
>CAISQQ010000095.1 GCA_903887655.1 uncultured Burkholderiales bacterium | reverse complement strand
GACAGAGGGCGTGCAAATGGGCGTAAAAATGGGCGTACAGATGGACCAGGCCCAATCGGGCCGAGCGTTCATCGTGGTGATTGTGCGCAATATTGAGGAATTTGTCGCTAGGGAGAACGCTCAGGGCAAGAGTCTGTGTTTCAGGCTAGGATGGGGGAGTTTTGTCGATAAAATTCAATCGGCTGTGGGCTCTCGGGTCTGGGCTCGAAGCGCACGCTTGGTGTGGCTGGGTGACTGCGATGAAACTGCTGGGCTGGGTCGACCAATCCGGCGATACTGTCATTGAGTCAATGAGTCAATGAGTCACTGTTGTCTTCTTTTTTTCTGATCATTCACTGAGGACGGGCATCTTGGAAGTTTCTTTTAAAACTGAAATTGAGCAGTTGCGCTTGGGCCAAGGCGAGGAATTCCACGGCGAGGGCATTTTGGCCATCACCAAGGCCTTGCTGCAGTCGGGGGTGTCCTACATCGGCGGCTACCAAGGTGCACCGGTCTCCCATTTGCTCGACGTCATGGTCCAGGCCCAATCCTACATGGAGGAGCTCGGTGTGCGTGTCGAGGCCTGTGCCAACGAGGCCTCGGCGGCGGCCATGCTTGGGGCGTCCATCCATTACCCTTTGCGTGGGGCGGTCACTTGGAAGTCGATTGTGGGCACCAACGTGGCGGCCGATGCCTTGAGCAATTTGGCCTCGCCCGGTGTCACAGGTGGGGTCTTGATCATCGTGGGCGAGGACTATGGCGAGGGCGCTTCGGTGATTCAAGAGCGCTCCCACGCCTACGCCTTGAAGTCGGGCATGGTGCTGCTTGACCCGCGTCCCAATTTGTCGCTCATGGTGGACATGGTCGAGGAGGGCTTTCGCTTGTCCGAGCACGCCAACATGCCCGTGATGATGGAGCTGCGCATCCGCGCGTGTCACGTCAAGGGCAGCTTTGTCGCCAAAGACAATGTCGCACCGGCCATTTCAAGCCAGCACCTTCAAACCCACCCGGCCGTCTTCAATTACGCCAAGCTTGCCCATCCACCGGTCACCTTCAGCCACGAAAAACTCAAATACGAACAACGCATCCCCGCGGCTCGGCAATACATCTTGGAGCACGGCCTCAATGAGGTGATGGCCGGTGAGCAAGCGCGTTGGGGCTTTGTGGTGCAGGGTGGCCTCTACAACACCCTCATTCGAGCCTTGCAGCAGTTTGGCTTGGCCGATGTGCACGGCAAGAGTCAAATCCCCATCTTGGTTTTGAATGTCACCTCTCCTTTGGTGCCCGAACAAATTCTGGATTTTTGTCGCACCAAAGACGCGGTATTTTTGTTCGAAGAGGGGCAGCCCGATTATTTGGAGCAAGAGATCGCGACCCTGCTCAGGCGCCAAGGCCTCACCGTGCCCCTGCACGGCAAAGACTGGCTGCCCATGGGCGGAGAGTACACGGCCGAGGTGATGTCACGCGGGGTTTTGGCGTTTTGCAAGGCCTATTGGCCCGAACTCCCCGCCATCGCTGCCGTGTCCACCTGGCTTGAGGGCTTGGGTCAACAGCGCGCCCAAGCGCAGGCCTGGGTCCAGCCCCAGATGCCGGCCTTGCCGCCGAGGCCGCCGGGTTTTTGCGTGGGTTGTCCAGAGCGCCCGGTGTTCTCGGCGTTGAAGTTGGCGCAGCAAACGATGGGCTCGGTGCACATTGCCGCTGACATTGGCTGCCATGCCTTGGGCACATTCGAGCCTTTTTTCAGCGGCCACACCATTTTGGGCTACGG
>CAISQQ010000094.1 GCA_903887655.1 uncultured Burkholderiales bacterium | reverse complement strand
GCCAACTCGGACTGCGACATTTTGAACATCAAGGCGAGCAGCACAAAAATAATCGCTCCCATCACGATGAGAACAGGCCAGGTGTTCAACAAGCTATGGAGAAGTTTCTCGTAGCCCTTTCTCACCCTTGCAAAGACCCGGTCGATGGCGTCTACAAAGGGGTGGGGATCGTGTTCGTGGTTCTTGAAGAACTGAGAGCACATCATGGGAGACAGCGTCAAAGCAACCACACCCGAGACCGCAACCGATGCGGCCAAGGTGAAGGCAAACTCGGTGAACAAGGCGCCGGTGAGTCCACCTTGAAATCCGATGGGAACGTAGACTGCGATCAAGACCACCGTCATGGCCAAAATAGGGCTACCCAATTCTCTGGCGGCTTGAAGTGCGGCTTGTAAGGCGCTGAGGTTTTCTTCCTTCATGTGCCGATCAAAATTCTCCACCACAATGATCGCATCATCCACCACCAAACCGATGGCCAAGACCAAGGCCAAAAGGGTGAGCAAATTGATCGAGTACCCCAGGGCCAGCATGATGAAGAACGTGCCCACCAGCGACAAAGGCATCGCAATGATGGGGATCAAGACGGCTTTGAAGTTGCCGAGGAAGAGGAAAATCACCACGGTCACGATCAATAAGGCCTCGCCAAGGGTTTTGAGCACTTCGTAAATCGACGTGTTGATGAACTCGGTGGAGTCGTAAACGATCGCACCGGTAACACCCGAGGGGAGTTGTTGCTGGATATCAGGCGTGACTTTTCTCACGCGCTTGGCAACATCCAGGACGTTGGCGTCGGGTGCCACTTTAATGCCCACGAACACCGATCGCTCGCCACTGAAGGCCACGTTAAAGTCGTAGTTCTCAGAGCCCAAACTGACGGTGGCCACATCCTGGAGGCGGACTATGGCGCCATTGACCGATTTGATACTCAGCTGCTTGAATTCCTCAACCGAATGCAAGTCTGTGCCTGCGGTCAAAGGGACAGTGATCATGGCGCCTTTGGTGACTCCCACCGTGGCCAAAAAGTTGTTGGCTGCCAGTGCGCTGCTCACATCAGTGGCGGTGATATTGAAGGCTGCCAACTTCTCAGCATCCAACCAAGCGCGCAAAGCAAAAATACGCCCACCCAAAATCTCAGCAACCTGAACGCCTTCGATCGAGTCGAGTTTGGGTTTGACCACCCGAATCAGATAGTCAGTGACGTTATTGGTGGGGATGTCGTTGCTGTAAAAGCCAAGGTACATGGCGTCAATGGTTTGACCCACTTGCACCGAGAGCACCGGTTGCTGAGATTGTGGTGGTAGTTGGTTTTTGACCGACGCGACCTGGGTGTTGATCTCGGTCAATGCACGGTTGGCGTCGTAATTGAGACGCAAGGTGGCCGTGATGGTGGACACTCCATTGGTGCTGGTGGAGGAGATGTAATCGATACCCTGTGCTTGGGCGATGGCCGACTCCAGCGGTTGGGTGATGAAACCCGCCACCGTTTGTGAGTCCGCACCAAAATAGGTGGTGGACACAGTCACCACCGCATTTTGAGTGCGAGGGTATTGATTGACCGGTAAAGTGAACAAAGAGCGCAGTCCGAGGACCACGATGAATAGGCTCACCACGGAGGCCAAAACCGGGCGTCGGATGAAGATGTCAGTAAAGTTCATGAGGCTCAAGGCTCCTGGGGCGTTGGGCTGGGGTTGTTGCCCGGTAAAACGCTGTTGTCAATCAAAACAGGGGTGCCATTTTTCAATTTCATCTGCCCACTAGTGACCACTTCTTGACCCTCGACGAGTCCTTTCAATATAGTGATTTGGTCGCCACGTGTCTCGCCAGTGATCACAAAAACTTGTTGTGCAACTTTGGGTTTTTTACCATCGGCATCGGCTTTGTCCGCGTCTTTGACAATGAAGACCGTTGAGCCATAAGGGTTGTAAGTGACCGCAGTCTGTGGCAAGGTGAGAAGTTGTTGAGCTTGGCCCACGTCAACGTTCACATTGGCATACATGCCAGGCAAGAGTTGCAGTTTGGCGTTGTCAAATGTGGACTGAATTTGAATATTGCGTGATGCTGAGTCGACTTTGGGGTTGAGCGTGGTGATTCGACCGCTGAACACTTGACCCGGATATGCGTCTAACTTCAGGCTCAAGGTTTGCCCAACTTTCAACTGAGAAATTTTTTGCTGAGGTTGAAAGAAGTCGGCATAGATCGGGTTGAGCGACTCCAGCACAACCACCTTGTCACCAGGGTTCAAATATTGTCCGGGTACCACGGTGGTGATCCCCAGCTTGCCAGCGAATGGTGCTTTGATGGTTTTTTTCTCCAAGTTCGCTTTTTGAAGCATGGCTTGGGCCTTTTTTAGTTTCAAGTCTGCGGCATCGGCGTCGAGTTGGGCCTGACTGATCGCTTGCACTTGGAGTTGAGATTTGTCTCGTTGAAAGACTATCTCCGCGAGCTCAGCACTGGCTTCTGCGGCTTTGTATTGGGCCATTTCAGCTTCGGCATTGAGTTGAATCAAGGCATCTCCAGCTTTGACCGTTTGACCCGAGCGAAACAGTACTTGCACCACCAAGCCCGACACCTCACTGCTCAAATCCACACCTTTGACTGGACTCAGGGTTGCGACAGCGCTCAGCTGAGGCTTCCACTCCATGGGTTTGATTTGCATCGAGGTGACGGTTTGAGGACCAGGCTTGGGGGCGCTGGCGATGAGTTTTTGGACGTGCAGATAAAAGCCAAAAGCCAAGCCGGCCACCAGCACCACGATACATCCGAGCATGATCAGCATGCGTTTGGTCATTTGAATTCTCTCTTGAAGGAAAAATGAAGTGAAAAAAGGGAAACTAAAAACAATTTAAATCAGGACAAGATTGAATCGGTGTAGTCCAAGTGGGTGGACTGTGTTGTTCAACCATTGACGCTCAGGGTTGGCGAGAAACCTTCAGGTCTGACAAGTTCGTGTTGGCCGTCATTTGAGGGTCCCAAGCTGCACCGCCCATGGCTTGTATCAAGGCCACTGTGTCGGCGAATCGATTCGCTTGTGCGCTGATGAGGTTCAAGCGCGCTTGGGCGTAGGTCTTTTGAGCTTCAAGTACAACGTTGAAGTTGACCGCACCCAATTGGTATTGGTTCTGCGACAAGGTCAAGCTCTTGTTGGCAATTTGTTCGGCCTGCGCTAAAAGTTGCAAGGTTTGTGCGTCATAGGTCACGGCGTTCAAGGCATCACTGACGTTTTCAAAGGCATTGAGGACCGTTGACTTGTACTGATAGTAGGCACCTTCATAACCGGCTTTGGCGGCACTCACGCGGGCGTTGAGGGCGCCGCCATTAAAGATGGGGGCGGTCAATCCTGCACCCAGTGTCCAAAAGCTCCAAGGCGTGCTGAAGAAATTATTCGTTTGAGTGGCAGTTGCCCCGATGCTGGTGGTCAAGTTGATTTG
>CAISQQ010000093.1 GCA_903887655.1 uncultured Burkholderiales bacterium | reverse complement strand
GTGGCAGCCGCCCCCGCACCGGCAGAAGACGCACCCGCGCCAGAGGCTGCTCCCGCAGCCGAAGCGCCTGCTGCCGATGCCCCCGCCGCTTGAGAAAAATTGAACTTTTAAACCTGGTGTGAACCAAGGCCCCTTGCCACACTGCTTGCAGTCAGCACCGCCCGTTCACCGTATTTAACCCTTAATGAAACCGTAGGATATCAACATGTCATTCGATAAAGACGCATTTTTGACCGCACTCGACAGCATGACCGTGCTCGAGCTCAACGATTTGGTGAAAGCCATTGAAGAGAAATTTGGCGTGAGCGCTGCAGCCATGGCCGCTCCTGCTGGTGCTGGTGGTGGCGGTGCCGCTGCTGTGGCCGAAGAGAAGACCGAATTCAACGTGATGCTCCTCGAAGCCGGCGCCAACAAGGTCTCCGTCATCAAGGCCGTGCGTGAAATCACCGGTTTGGGCTTGAAAGAAGCCAAAGACATGGTCGACGGCGCTCCCAAGGCCGTCAAAGAAGCCGTGTCCAAAGCCGACGCCGATGCAGCCCTCAAAAAGCTCGTCGAAGCCGGTGCCAAGGCCGAACTCAAGTAAGCCGCTGGGCCTGCCTCAAGCCCTGGGTCGTGAAGACCTTGGGGCGAAAGGGGGCCTTTCTCGGGTCCGGCACACGGCGTCATGCCTGTGCCGCACCGGGTGTGATTGAACGCCCAAGCTTCATGGTGGTCACTGTTGCCACTTTCTTACACCGTTACCTCAACGCTTGCGACCCAGAGATCAGTCAAAAAAACATCGACCTCACCGCCCCATGGGCGTGGTTTGATTCTTTTTTGAGTGTTTTCTGACCCCGACTGCAGAAGACCCTTGGTTCGGGTTGTGTGCAATGCACAACCGTCCGCCAACACTGGTAGAGGCCAGTGGCCAAGAGGCTTGTCTTGACATACGCTGGAGCGTCCATCCAGGTATTTGCACGCAAGCCACCCCAGTCGTTGAGAGATATCTAGCCCGGAGAGCTCATGGCCTATACATTTACCGAACGCAAGCGCATCAGAAAGAGTTTCGGCAGCCGAGACAGTGTGTTGGAAGTGCCTTATTTGCTGCAGATGCAAAAGGATGCTTACACCGCCTTCCTCCAAGCCGACATGGCCCCCAAACAAAGAACCCCTGAAGGACTCCAAGCGGCTTTTGAAGCCGCCTTCCCCATCGTGAGCCACAACGGCTTTGTGGAGATGAAGTTTTTAGAATACAACTTGGCCAAGCCCGCCTTTGACGTGCGCGAGTGCCAAACGCGCGGACTCACCTTTGCGTCGGCGGTGAGAGCGCGTGTGCAGCTCATCATCTATGACCGCGAGAGCTCCACCACCCAATCCAAGGTGGTCAAAGAGGTCAAAGAGCAAGAGGTCTACATGGGCGAAGTGCCCTTGATGACCGACAAGGGATCTTTCATCATCAACGGCACCGAGCGCGTGATCGTGTCTCAGTTGCACCGCTCACCGGGCGTGTTTTTTGAGCACGACAAGGGCAAGACCCACAGCTCGGGCAAGTTGCTCTTTAGTGCTCGCATCATCCCTTACCGCGGCTCATGGCTGGACTTTGAGTTCGACCCCAAAGATGTGCTTTATTTCCGCGTCGATCGTCGCCGCAAAATGCCCGTCACGATTTTGCTCAAAGCCATTGGTTTGACGCCTGAGAGCATTTTGGCGAACTTCTTCGTCAACGACCACTTCCAGTTGATGGACACGGGTGCACAAATGCAGTTCGTGGCCGAGCG
>CAISQQ010000092.1 GCA_903887655.1 uncultured Burkholderiales bacterium | reverse complement strand
CGCCGTGGATGGTCCATTCGCGTTGAGGAACAGGCATGCGCAGACCATTGGCCTTGACTTGCTCCAAAATCGCGCAATTGACCTCGGAGAGTGCTTTGAGCTGACCGTGCTCGGGGTCCACAATCCAAAACAGCAACTTGAACCTGAGCCCATCGGCTTCAAACGCCTCAAGAAGGGCGCTTGGCGCCGGATCGCTCAGCACGCGTGGGCTTGTGAGTGCGGCCGCCTCCAGCAGGTGTTGCACCGACCTCACATCAACCTCGGCGCCCAAGACAATGCTCGTGCTCAGCAGCACATGGGGGTCGTGGAGCGAGAGGTTTTCAATGCGCTGGGTGAGCAGCTGCTCATTGGGCACAATGGATTCTCGCCCACTGTAGGACCGGATCAAGGTAAAACGCGTTTTGATGTCGGTGATCTTGCCCTCAAAGTCATCAATTTTGACGACATCGCCAATGCGAATCGATCGCTCGAGCAAAATCACAAAACCACTCACGTAATTGGCAGCAAGCTTTTGCATCCCCAGACCCAAACCGACACCAAATGCGCCCCCCAAGACCGAGAGCGCCGTCAAGTCCAGACCCAATGCGGACATGGAAAACAACAAACCCAGCACCAAGAGCGTGCCGCGAAGCACATTGGAGGCGACCTTTCTGAGGGACAAATCATCCAAGGCGGGCTCGATGAGTTGGCGCTCGAGCAGGGCAGACAACCACAGCGAAAAAATAAGCACCGCCACACACGAGGCCAGCCCCTCGAGCAAGGTTCTCACACTCAGTTGGGTTTTGCCAAACGACAAGTGAATCGCTTCGAGTTGCAACAAAAACTCGGGCAACCACCCCGTCACCCACAGCAATGAGAGCAGCACCACGGCATAGCTCATGAGCCGCTCGAGCGCACGCATGCCGGCACTTTGGGGGAATACAAAGAGGAGAACCTTCTTGACCAAGGACAACAACAACCAACACGTGACCAAGGGCTGCACCAAGGCCAGGGTGCTGCTGGCTTCATGGGCATGCTGAAGATGGCTCAACCATAGGGTGAGGAGCGCCCAAAGCACCAAGGGATAGGCCACCCCGTCAAGCACCCAGACACCGATCTCGGTCTCGATGGGTTGTTGGCGGCCCTTTGCCCAACGCCGATGGCCCCAACGCACCAACACATAGGTCAAGGCGCTCAGTCCAAGGAGCCAAACCCCTTGCAGCACCACCTCTGACCACGCCCACTCGTTGAGCCACCCATGGAGCGAGTTCATAGATCGGCCAATCCGCGCAGGTGCACTTCCACGCTCGAGGCGAGCGCGGGCAAGTCGTATCCTCCCTCCAGGCACGAGACGATGCGTCCCTTGGCATGCTTGGCGGCCAAGGCCATGATCTCTTGCGTGATCCAGGCGTAGTCGGAGGTGTTGAGCATGAGTTGGGCCAAATCATCATCTTGGTGGGCATCAAAACCCGCGCTCACGAAGATCATCTCGGGCGCAAAGGCGTCGAGCCTGGGCAACCACGTTTGGCGAATCGACTCGCGAACGGCCTCTCCCTTGGCGTAGGCTTTCAAGGGCACATTGAGCATGTTCATGGCGGGAGGATGGGGGTGAATGCCGGGATAAAACGGGTGCTGGTAAAACCCCACCATCAAGACCTCCTCTTGGCCGGCCAATATGTCTTCGCTGCCGTTGCCGTGATGCACATCAAAGTCGATCAAGGCCACACGCTTCAGTCCGCGGCGAACAATGGCGTGCTCGATGGCAATGGCCACGTTGTTAAAGAGGCAAAAACCCATGCCGCTCTCGCGCGTGGCGTGGTGACCCGGGGGCCGGATGGCGCAAAACGCGTTTTGCTGACGACCATCGATCACGGCGTCGGTGGCGGCCAAGGCGGCCCCGACGGCCCTCAAAGCGGCTTGCAAACTGCCGCGGTTCATGCGCGTATCGGGGTCGATGTCGACATAATCGTGTGTGGAACTCCCCGCTTGAAGTTGGGCATCCCAGTGCAATATTTTTTCGATGTAGGATGGGGTATGGGCCAGGCTCAAGTCGGCCACGCTGGCCACTCCAAACTCGGGCCGACTGAGGGCTTGGCCAAGCCCCGAGGAGAGCAAGCGGTCCTCAATGGCGCGCAAGCGCTGTGGACACTCGGGATGACCCGGGCCCATGTCGTGAAGGAGGCAGTCGCTGTGGGTGTAAAAGCCTGTAGCATGCATAGTGTTGAAGTTTACATGGCTTTCATGCCCCGGGGCCTGGCCTCGCATCACCACCGACAAGGAAGACAAGAGCGTGTTTGGGAACCATCAAAACCGAGCCCATGCGGGTGTGGTCTGTAGCGGGCGGCCTCCAGCCCATCGAATCGGGCTTGGCCGCAGGATCGGCCTCGGCTTGCCCGTCACCCCTGCCCTGGCTTTCCCACTCATGTGCTCGCTGGTCTTGGGATGGGTTTTGGGTGCCACGCCTGGGGGCCTGGCGCTGGCCGCCGATCGTGAACTCACCCAGCCTCGCCACCCAGCAGCGCACCGGCCTGAGCGCGCGCTGGCGCGGTCGCCCAAGCACACCCCTCGCCCTATGATCAAGGGACCCCGGTTTCAAAAAAATGCCGCTTTTTTGGCGCTGGTCGAGCGCTTGTCCACCCAGACCGCCTTGCCCCCCAGTTGGGTGCTTGAGCAACTCTCGGGGGCCCACCACTTGGAGCAAGTGCGCCAGTTGATCCTGCCCGCGGCCCGCGGCACGCGCAAAAACTGGCTCGCCTACCGCGCCCGATTTTTAACCGAGGAGCGCATCCGATGGGGCCAAGCGTTTAGCCAAGCGCATGCCCTTGAGCTGCAAAAAGCCGAAGATCTCTACGGTGTGCCAGGCTCGATCGTGGTGGCCATTTTGGGGGTCGAGACCTTGTATGGCCGGCACATGGGCCAGTACCCGGCCCTGGACGCGTTGACCACCTTGGCCCTGGACTTCCCAGCTGCCCACCCCAGGCATGACGAGCGCGCGCAGTTTTTTGAGGCCGAGCTCGCCGCGCTTCTTTTGTTGATAAAAGACGAGCCACACCCGCAATCGCACTCGCACTCGCCCATCTTGTCGAGCTACGCGGGCGCCATGGGGATGGCGCAATTCATGCCCTCGAACTGGCGCCGCTTTGGGGTGGATTTCGACGGGGACGGACGAGTCGACTTGATGCACTCGGCGAGTGACGCCATCGGCTCGGTGGCGCACTACTTGGAGGCCTTTGGCTGGCGTCGGGGCTTGCCGACCCACTACGCTTTTGATCCTTCTGAGTGGCGAATGAAAGGGGAGGTAGCGTCTCAATGGGAGAGCTTGCTCGCGCCTGATATTTTGCCCACGTTCAGCCCAGAGCGACTCCAAGCGCTGGGTTTGACCTTGAGCCCCGAAGCGGCCGTGCACCCAGGGCTCTTGGCCGTGGTGGCGCTGGAGAACGGCGCTGAGCCAGATTCTTACGTTTTGGGGAGCGAGAACTTTTACGTGATCACACGCTACAACTGGAGCAGCTACTACGCCATGGCGGTGATTGAGTTGGGGCAAGAAATCCAAGAGGCGCGCAAGCGCTGAACCGGCTTTGTGCCTCACCCCATGAATCCCCTGAGTCCGAAGAAACTGTTGTTGAGCAAATGGACGGCGGTCAAGCCCGTGGACAAACAAAAACACTTTTTGGTGAGCCGGGTGATTCAACCGGCTTTGCCCGACGATCCCATTGAGTTGGTGGAAATCCAATCGGTGTACTCCAACGCCACACAAATCATTGCTTGGCGTGAATTGCAAAACGACTCGGTGTGGCGTCAAGGCTGGGTTTGAGCTGCAGCGCCTTGGGGATGGCAGTCGCGCGCTCTTGTCGCGCTCGAGCGCGCCTTAAACCACCCCTTGGTCGATCAAGGACTGAATGTCTTGGTCGCTCTTATGAAGGACCGATTTCAAAATCTCTTGGGTGTGTTGGCCCAAGGTGGGAGGCGGCATCTCATGGGTGATGGGGGTGGCGGAGAACTTCATCGGGCTGCCCACCAGCGTCACCTTGCCCGCTGCCGCGTGGGGCAACTCGAACTTCATGCCGCGAGCGATCACCTGGGGCTCTTCAAACACCTCGGCAATTTTATTGATCGGCCCATTGGCCACACCGGCCTCATCGAGCAACGCCACCCAGTCACGGGTGGTTTTGGTTAAAAAGATGGCATTGAGGATGTCGGTGATTTCAGCGCGGTGCTTCACGCGCTCACCGTTGCTGCTGAAACGCGGGTCGCTCGCGAGCTCAGCACAACCGGCAGCCTGGGTGAATTTTTTGAACAAATTGTCGTTGCCGCACGCCAAAATAAGCGCCCCGTCTTGGGTCTTGAAGGTCTGGTAAGGCACGATGTTGGGGTGCGCATTGCCCAAAGACAAAGGGGACTCGCCCGTGGCAAAGTAATTCATGGCCTGGTTGGCCAACAGCGCCACACAGGAGTCCAGGAGCGAGACATCGATCCATTGGCCTTGGCCGCTCACGGCACGGTGGGCAATCGCAGCACAAATGGCCACACTGGCATACATCCCAGTCGACATGTCAATGATGGGCACGCCCACGCGCTGCGGCCCGCCTCCAGGCAAGTCATCTTTTTCACCGGTAACGCTCATCAAGCCGCCCATGCCTTGTGCCATGAAGTCGTAGCCAGGCCTGTCCTTGTAAGGGCCGGTTTGCCCAAAGCCCGTCACCGAGCAATAGATGATGCCTGGGTTGATGGCCTTGATGTCTTCGTAACCCAGACCATAGCGCGCCAAGTCGCCCACTTTGTAGTTCTCCACAATCACATCCACCTCCTTGGCCAACTCACGCACCAACGCTTGGCCTTGGGGGTCGGAGAGGTTGACGGTGATGGATTTTTTGCCGCGGTTGGCCGCACAAAAATAGGCCGACTCTCGGGTCACATCGCCTTGCTCATTGGTCAAATAGGGAGGGGCAAAGGCCCGGGAGTCGTCTCCTTTGACGGGGCGCTCGACTTTGATCACTTGGGCCCCCAGGTCGGCCAAGTTCTGTGCGGCCCAAGGGCCCGCCAACACGCGCGAGAGGTCAAGTACTTTGATGTGGGATAAGGGACCGGTCATGTCGGGTGCTTTCTGCAGTCATTCGTTAGGACGACACTTTTGCCGCAGGCAAGAACAAGTCCTGCACGGCCGAGGAAGTGGAGATGACGCCTTTGGCCAGGAGTTGGCGGTGGCGATCGAGTTTTTTCAGATCATACTGGTAGTTCACCATGATGCCCCAAGACTGCTTGGCGCCTTTGCTCGAGGGGTCTGCATCCCAGTTGATGCGCTCCACGCGCGCGCCGTTGTGCAAATGGAATTTGGCGACCGCATCCAATGGGCCCGTCTCGCCCAAGGTTTGTCCCAAATAGACAGCCGCAGCACGCATCAAAAACGACTGCAGCAAGGGGTTTTTCTGCATCACCTCACCGGGCTCCAAGAGTTTGACAAAGTCGGCAAATTGATTGAACTCCAGTCCCACCGATTTCAACAGGGCCGCCAACTCTTTGTCACTCAAGCGCTCGAGCAAGGCGTCAATGTTTTTGAGCACCCAAGGCCTCAAGCCCGGAATGGGCGACAAAGTGGCAAAGACCTTGAGCTTGGGAAACTCGGACTTCAACACCTCGACCACCCGCTTGATGAGCGAATCCCCAAAGCCCACGCCTTTGAGGCCCGGTTGGGTGTTGCTGATGGAGTAAAAGATGGCAACGCTGGCTTTTTGCAAGTTCTCCGGCGCCGCGTTCTCATCGAGCAGCGGCGTGATGCTTTGGGCCATCTCTTCCAAGAGGGCCACTTCCACAAAGATCAACGGCTCTTGGGGCAAATTGGGATGAAAAAATCCATAGCATCGCCGGTCGCTGTCGAGCCGGTTTTTCAGATCCGCCCAACTTTTGATGAAATGCACGGCCTCGTACTGGATGAGCTTTTCGATGAGTGAGGCCGGGGAGTTCCATGACAGCTGTCGCAATTCCAAAAATGCCACATCAAACCAAGTGGAGAACAAACTCTCGAGCTCCACATCCAAAGCCGCCAAACCTTTGTTGGTCTTCAAAAGGGGCAGCATCTCGGCCCTCAAGTCCATCAAAAACCGCAAGCCCCCTTCAAACGCTGCAAACCGCTGAAACAAACGGGTTCGGGGTGAAATCAAGGAGCGGCGCAACTTGATCTCTGCCGCCCCTTCCTCGGGGGTGCCAAACGCCTGGGTGTATTCGTCCTTGGCGGCCATGACTTTTTTGGCGTCAGGCCCGAAATGCTCGCTGATCAAGAGCCAGACATCGAGCCGCTGGGGCGCTGAGGCTTTGAGGTACCACTGCGAAAACACCTTGGCACGTCGACCGCCTTCGATCTCACTCACCTGCGGGTCGATCACGTTTTGCAGCTCCTTGAGCACCCGTCTCAACAACCGCGCAGGCAGCACTTGTTCGCGCTGTTTGATCGACGCCTCAATGCGGTCTTTGGTCGCTCGGTCATCGGGCAGACTGCTCAAAGCGGGCTTGGCGCTCACAACACCGCTTTGGGTTTTGCTGCGAAGCAGCATCATGCCGCGCTCGAGCCAATGGGGGGTGTTCATACGTGGACGGTCCTTTGTGTGAGGCGGGTGAGCGCCATGAGCGCCATGAGTGACATGTGCGCCTCGTGTTGGTGGTGAATGTGCGCGCGCCTGTCGTCTTGCCGGCCCTGGGCATCGCGGTCTTGGTGCTGAGGCACCCTCACCCTGCAATCCCCCTGGGGTTCGTGCTCGACCAAGCCCTCGGCACAGAGCACTCTCAAGGCCTTTTTGAGCGGCGGGGGAGCAATGGCAGGCCGCGCACCCCAAAAGCGCTCATCAATGAAGGCGCCGGGCGTGAATGGCCCCTCAAAGAGTTGATCTCTGACCCCATGGGCGAGCTCAGGGGGCGAGAAAACGTGCGACATCGTCATCCAAAAATAGCTCTAAAACAGTTAAAAATAGAGAAAAAGACGTGAAAATCATCTAAGTTCTGTAATTATGCGTAATTACCGCCGTTTACTCAAGCAACACGTCGAGCTGTTACGACTGGCTTGACGCCAATCAAGTTAAAAACAACATGGGGGACGGTTGGCGAGAGCACCAAGGGGTGGATTTGCTCATCGGGGCGCAAGCGTTGGCGAGGGTGTTGGTATT
>CAISQQ010000091.1 GCA_903887655.1 uncultured Burkholderiales bacterium | reverse complement strand
GCCAAGGCCTCTTTGACACTCAAAGCGCCCCGCGTCACGGGACGCTGGGCCGTGCGCTTGACGTGGCGGTCAAACTCCCGATCGGCCACATCGTTCAAGCAACAGCCGGCCGAGCGCATCAAAATCGTCCCCAGCACAAAGACGCCGAGCAAGTGCCAACCGGGCCAGCCGCCCTTGGCCAACCACAAGGCCGAGAGCGATGGCCACAAGAGAAGGAGCCAACCCGCGGGTCGATTCCAGCGAATGAGGTCCAAATAAAGGGCGAGCCGACTCGCACCGACCTGGCTCGGCAGCGCGGCCTGGGTCTGAGTTTGGGTTTCGGTTGGGGTCTCGCTCGTGATCTCGCTTGGGGTCATGGAGTCCATCTGGCCAGGTTTGTCAAGGTTGTCAAGGTAGCGGCGTCTCGCCACCGGGTCATGAAGCCGTGAGGCGGGTGACACCGGGGAGCTCACACGCATACACCGCGTTTCTGAGCGCCGCAATGGCCTCGTAACGGGTGAAGCTTTTTCGCCAGCACAGCACCACACGCCTGGACGGTGCTTGTTGGCCCTCGTCCACAATGGGCAAGTAGCGCACATAAGTGGAGAGGTCTTTTTTCTTTCTCACGGGGCGCTCCAAGGCATCGGCAGGCACGCCCAGGCGTGGCACCAAGGTCACCCCCATGCCCGCGGCCACCATGTGGCGAATGGTCTCCAATGAAGAGCCTTCAAAGCTTTTGCGTATGCCCTCGGTGTGGCTGGCAAAGCGCGCAAACTCGGGGCACACCTCCAGCACATGGTCGCGAAAACAGTGCCCGTTGCCCAGGAGCAGCAAGGTCTCGTCCTTGAGCTCTTGCGCGCCGATGCTGGGCCGGCTCGCCAAGGGGTGGGCACTGGGCAAGGCCGCCAAGAAGGGTTCGTCATAAAGCGGGCACAAGGCCAAACCCGCGTCTTGAAAGGGCTCGGCCATGATGGCGCAATCGATCTCACCGGTTCTGAGCATTTCCAAGAGCTTGTTGGTGAAGTTTTCTTGCAGCATCAAGGGCATTTGCGGCGTCATGCCAATCACGTTTCGCACCAACTCGGGCAGCAAATACGGCCCAATGGTGTAAATCACCCCCAGCTTCAAAGGACCGGCCAAGGGGTCCTTGCCGCGCTTGGCAATTTCCTTGATGTTGGCGGCTTGCTCGAGCACGCTTTGGGCTTGGCGCACGATCTCTTCACCCAAGGCGGTGGGGCTCACCTCATTGGCACTGCGCTCAAAGAGTTTGAGGTCGAGCTCCTCTTCGAGCTTTTTGATGGCCACCGACAAAGTCGGCTGAGACACAAAGCACGCGTCCGCAGCCCGTCCAAAATGACGCTCTCTGGCCACCGCCACGATGTATTTCAATTCGGTCAAGGTCATGGACACTCTCTCATGGGTCTAGGTCATGAAGTCTAACAAGAAGCGCGTTGGCCCAGGCCCTAAGCTTTCAAGAATTCAGCGCGCATGCTCTGCCAACGCTCCAAGTGGGCTTGCGCCGCCTGGGGGTTCTGGGCCCAGAGCTTGGGCGCCAGGCCTTGGGCCCACTCCAACAAAAAAGTGTCCTGGCTTGGATCGGCAAATCGCATGAGCGCCGCCCCCGATTGGCGCGCCCCCAAAAACTCTCCCGGACCACGGATCTCCAAGTCGCGCCGCGCAATCTCAAAACCGTCTTGGGTCTGGCTCATGGCTTTGAGCCGCTGCTGGGCGTGCTCGGAGAGGCGGCCGTGTTCGCCCACCGAGTACAACAAGACACACGCCGAGGCCGCACGTCCTCGACCCACCCGGCCCCTCAATTGGTGCAGCTGGCTCAGCCCAAAGCGCTCGGCGTGTTCGATCACCATCAAGCTCGCGTTGGGCACATCAACGCCCACCTCAATCACGGTGGTGCTCACCAAGACGTGGAGCTCACCGGACTTGAAGGCTTGCATGACCGCTTTTTTTTCTGTTTCATGCATTCTGGAGTGCAGCAAACCGACCTGGATGGTTGGCACGGGGCTCGCCAAGGGTGTCGCACGGGGGTCTTGGTCCTGGCTTTGAAGCGTTGCACCCGACAGCTTGGCCTCCTGCTCGAGCTGGTCCAGCAGGTCGGGTGTCTGAGCGTCCCCGCCACCGCTACCAGGTGCTTGCAAGTGGCCCAGCTGCGCTTGGAGCTCCAAGTGCGTTTGCGTGGCGTTGCTCAAATCCAGGGTCTCACTCTCTTCAATGAGCGGGCACACCCAGTAGACCTGATGGCCCATTTGCAATTGGGCTTTGACGCGGGCGATGAGCTCATCGCGACGCGACTCGGCCAGCAACTTGGTGAGCACCGGTGTTCGACCCGGGGGCAACTCATCCAAGGTGGAAACATCAAGGTCGGCAAAGTAACTCATGGCCAGGGTGCGTGGAATCGGGGTGGCCGTCATCATGAGCAAATGCGGCTCAAAACCACGGCTCACTTGGGGCTGTGTGTCTTCTTCTGGGGCGTCTTCAACGCCCGCGTTCTTTTGCCGCAGGGCCAAGCGCTGCGCCACACCAAAGCGGTGCTGTTCATCAATGATGGCCAAAGCGAGGTTTTTGAACAGCACCTGCTCTTGAATCACCGCGTGGGTGCCAATCACCAAGGCCGCCGCCCCAGACTCGATGTCGGCCAACGCCGCTAGTTTTTCCGCTTTCTTTTGACTGCCCGTGAGCCAGACCACTTTGAGGCCGCGCGCACTCAAGCTCGGGCGCAACCAGTCGGAGATTTTTTCAAAATGCTGGTGCGCCAAAATTTCGGTGGGCGCCATCAAAGCGCATTGCCATCCCGCGTCCACGCATTGCGCCGCCGCCAAGGCGGCCACCACCGTTTTTCCCGACCCCACATCGCCTTGCAAGAGGCGGTGCATGGGAACGGTCTTTTTCAAGTCCTGGTCGATCTCTTGCACCACCCGCGCTTGCGCACGGGTCAACTCAAAGGGCAAGGCGGCGCGCAAGGCAGCACTCACCGTACTCTCGATTACCCCATCCGGGTGAGCCGGCTGAGCCTGATGAATCTGATGAGTCTGCTGCACTGTCCTTGGGCTCGGCACCAGCGCCACGGCACGGGTGCGAGCCCTCTCTTGACGGGCTTTGTTTTGCGAGAGTTGTTGGGCCAGCAACTCGTCGGACTTGAGCCGGTCCCAAGCCGCATGGGCGCGTTGCTCCAATGCGACCAAGTCGGTGCCGGGCGGGGGGGCGTGCAAAAAAACCAAGGCGTCTTTGAGCGTCATGAGCCCACTCACCTCGAGCGCTGCATCGATGGTGGGGTCGAGATCGCCGCGTTGAATGGCACGCGCGAGTCCACTGGCGACAACTTTGCGAATGTAGCTCTGCGGCAGTGCGGTGGTGGAGGTGTAGACCGGGGTCAAGGTCTGGGGCAAGGGAGCGTCGGCGCTGGACAAACTCGGGTGCATCATGGTCCAGCCAAACATCCCGCCCTTGATCTCACCGCGCAAGCGCACCCGCGCGCCCGGTGCCAACTTCTTGGCCATGGAGGGGTAGGTGTTGAAAAACCGAACCGTGCACGCTTGGGCGCCGTCTCTCACCTCCAACTTCATTTGCCGCTTGGGGTGGGGGCTGATGTCGAGGTGGGTGATGGTCGCTTCAATTTGGATCAGCTGGCCGTCTCTGGCTTGACTCAACGGGGTGAGCACCGTTTCGTCCTCGTAGCGAAACGGGATGTGAAGCGCCATATCAAGGGGCGTGAAAAGACCCAGCTTGTGCAAAGCCTTTTGCGCGGCAGTGGGTTGTTTTTTCGTCTCCATGAGGGCTCCCATTGTGCATCCGAAAGCCTCAGCTTACTATTTCTCACTACAATCGAGGTTCATAAGAAACATCACTTCAAGATGTTTTCACGCCCCTGTTTCCACCCCGTCGTGTTGGCGCGCTGCCTGGCGCATTGGGCGGGGAGAGCTTCAGCACACGAGAGCCAACGTGTTCTTTTTTTCAACCACGAAGACGGGTCAGTCAAGCCCTCTTGCCGCATGCACACACCAGCACAACCCCACCCCCCCGAGTGGCAACTCAGTGACTTTGATTTCGAGTTGCCTGAGGACCTGATCGCCCAACACCCTTGTCACCCCAGGAGCGCGTCGCGACTCTTGGACGCGCGCTCAACCCCCCTGGTGGACCGCCATTTCACGCAATTGAGCCAACTGCTCAAGCGCGGGGACTTGATGGTGTTCAACGACACGCAGGTGATGAAAGCACGCCTTTATGGCCAAAAGCCAAGCGGTGGGCAATTTGAAATGCTCATTGAACGCGTGCTCACGCCTTCCCAGGGTGAGCCCCCGCTCGAGCCAGACCTCCCCCACCAAGTGGTCGCCCATTTGCGGGTGAGCAAAAAACCGCTGATCGGCGCGACCTTGCAACTCGTCGGGGGGGCCACAGCGACCTTGCTCTCGCGCTATCCCGACCCGGGCGGCCCCTTGTGGCGATTTGCCTTGTCGCGCGACCCCATGGCGATCATGAGCGAGTCGGGCCACATCCCCTTGCCGCCTTACATCACCCGCCAAGACGAGAGCCGCGACCAAGACGACTACCAAACCATCTTCGCCCAAAACCTGGGCGCGGTCGCCGCGCCCACGGCGGCACTGCATTTTGAAGCCACGGTGCTGGACGATTTGGCGCGCGCGGGCGTCGCCTCTTCCCGTGTGACCTTGCACGTGGGGGCGGGCACCTTTCAGCCGGTGAAGACCGCCCTCATCAAAGACCACACGATGCATTTTGAGCGCTATCAGATCCCCGCCGAAACGCTCCAGGCGATTGCGGATTGCCGCGAGCGCGGCGGGCGGGTTTTGGCCGTGGGCACCACCAGTGTTCGAGCCCTCGAATCGTGGGCCCAGAGCGGACAAGCCCAGGGCGACACCAACATCTTCATCACACCGGGCTTTGAGTTCAAGGTGGTGGACCTCTTGCTCACGAACTTTCATTTGCCCAAAAGCACCCTCTTGATGCTGGTGAGCGCCTTTGCGGGTTTTGAGCACATGCATGCGATCTATGCCCACGCCATTCAAGAGCGCTACCGGTTTTTCAGCTACGGCGACGCCATGCTGCTCGAGAAATCCGTCCGTGCTTCATCCCCATCCACCCCATCTCGAGAGTAAGCCCCATGCTGCGCTTTGAACTGATTAGCCAACACGCCAACGCCCGCCGCGGTGTTTTGCATTTGAACCACGGTGTGGTGCAAACCCCCATCTTCATGCCGGTGGGGACCTATGGCACCGTCAAAGGCATGATGCCGCGAGACTTGAGCGAGATGGGGGCGCAGATCATTTTGGGCAACACCTTTCATCTGTGGCTCAGGCCCGGCACCGAGGTCATCGACGCCTTTGGTGGCCTGCACGGCTTTGAGCGTTGGAGCAAACCCATCTTGACCGACAGCGGCGGCTTTCAGGTGTGGTCCTTGGGAGAGATGCGCAAAATCTCCGAAGAGGGGGTCCGTTTTGCCTCTCCCGTGAACGGCGACCGCATGATGCTGACCCCCGAAGTGAGCATGCAAATCCAAACCAGCCTCAATAGCGACATCGTCATGCAGTTTGACGAGTGCACGCCCTATGAAACCGCCGGGGTGCTCACCACCGAGCGCGAAGCGCGGGAATCCATGGAGCTCAGCTTGAGATGGGCACGGAGATGCCAAACGGAGTTTGAACGCTTAGGCAACCCCAACGCCCTCTTTGGCATCGTGCAAGGCGGCATGTTTGAAAACCTGCGCGAAGACTCCTTGGCCCAATTGGTGGAGATGGACTTTCCTGGCTACGCGGTGGGCGGGGTGAGTGTGGGCGAGCCCAAAGCGCAGATGCTCCAAATCATGGCCCACACGCCGCACCGATTGCCATTACACAAACCGCGTTATTTGATGGGGGTTGGCACGCCCGAGGACTTGGTGCAAGGCGTGCTCGATGGTGTCGATTTGTTTGATTGCGTCATGCCCACACGCAACGCCAGGAACGGTCATTTGTTCACGCGCTTTGGCGACTTGAAGCTCAGGAACGCCCGCCACAAAAACGACCCCTCCCCCCTGGATGAGACCTGCACATGCTACACCTGTCATGGCAACACCTTGGCCAATGGCGAGGTGAGTGGAGGATTCAGTCGCGCTTATTTGCACCACTTGGACCGCTGTGGCGAGATGCTGGGCAGCATGCTCAACACCATCCACAATTTGCATTACTACTTGAACCTCATGCGCGAGATCCGCGAGGCCATGGACCACCAGCGCTTGGCGGCTTGGGTGGCCCAATTCAGGAGTGACCGCGCCCGCGGCGTGTGAGCGGCGCTCCGTGCTGGCCTCACCCAAGCGCCAGGCGCTGGCTTGGCCGGCCGATCCGGGCTTGAGCTTGAGCTAGGACTTGAGTTGGGGTGTGGGGGTGAAGGGTGGTTCTTGACCGTGCGCGTGAGTTTAGGCGTGAGCTTGCGTGAACACCGTCAAGACGCCGGTGTAGCCATACAGGTTTGGGTGGGCGATCTCACCGCCGGCAAAAAACCCAACCAGGGGGACATCGCCCAAAGCGCGGCGCAAGCACTGCAGCTCCGCACTGGGCGCGCCAAAGTGCGGTCCACCGCGG
>CAISQQ010000090.1 GCA_903887655.1 uncultured Burkholderiales bacterium | reverse complement strand
TTAGAGCCGCTTCGAACACATCACTTGAGGTAGAACAATCTTTTCAAGTAAATAACCGATCAAATGCACAAAGTGGTTGCCTTTATACCCACTCAGGAGTATTTAACCTCATGTTGTCATTCCCGCAAGATTTGCTCGAACGCTACGAAGCGCAAGCGCCCAATTACATCTCATACCCTGGCCTTGATCAGTTCAAAACGGGCTTTGGCCCTCGTCACTACGCCCAAGCGCTCGAGCACCGGCGCCAAAGCGTCTTGAGGCGTCTCAAACCCTTGTCGGTCTATGTTCACCTGCCGTTTTGTGAAAACCTCTGCTTGTTTTGCAATAGAAACAAGATTGTGACCAAACGCTACAGCAAGAGCGTTGCCTACCTTGAACTCATTGATCAAGAGCTCAAACTACAAATCGAACACCTGGGCGAGAAGCCCAACGTCTCACAACTGCACTTGACAGGGGGCTCACCCACCTATTTGCACGACAGTGAGCTCGAGCGCTTGGTCACGATCTTGCAGTCCCAAATGACATTCACGCCGAGCGTAGACATGTCCTTGGACATTGATCCTCGAACCATCAACTTCGACAGCTTAGTGACTTTGCATCAACTGGGTTTTACACGTCTGAACTTTTGTGTTCAAGACTGCGACATCTCGGTGCAACGTGCTGTTCATCGGCTCCAAGACTTGGACGCCATCAAGACCCTCGTCGGGCACAGTCGAGTGTTGGGGTTTAAGTGCTGCAGTTTGGAGCTTCTTTATGGTTTACCCAAGCAAACCCAGCAAAGTTTTGAAGCGACGCTGGCCTGTGTAATCGATATCGCCGCTGATCGCGTGACATTGTGCGCCTACCGTCACCAGCCCGAGCGCTACCCCTCTCAGCGCCAAATCAAAGAGCAAGATTTGCCTTCGAGTGACGTGGTCTTGCAGTTTTTCAACACGGCTCACACGCTCTTGATTCGTGCCGGCTACGAATACATTGGACTCGATTTGTTTTCGAAAAAGTCTGACCCACTGCATGTGGCCAAAATGCGAGGCAGTTTGCACAGAAACTTTTTGGGCTTTAGCGCTCAGCCCAACACGGATCTCATGGCGCTGGGGATGTCTGGCGTGGGCTCGATAGGGACAACTTATAGTCAAAATGCCACCACGCTTGAAGAATACCGCTTGTTTTTAGACAGAAAGCAACTCCCCGTGGTCAAGGGCTTGGCCTTGGGCCGAGACGACTTGGCGCGAAAAAGCATCATCATGGGCCTCATGTGTCAAGGACACGTGAGTTTTGATGCCATCGAAGAGGCCTATTTGATCAATTTTCAAACGTATTTTGGGCATGAGATGCAACAATTGAAGCACTTGGAGGCGCAGGGCTTGTTGCAACTCACCATCAAGAGTCTGGATGTGACAGAATTGGGGCACGTCTTGGTTCGCACCATTGCATCGGTGTTTGATCGCTATTGGACACCCGCTCAGACCCCTTCCTTTTGAGACCCAACGAGCCCATTTCAACCCAGTCATGCGTGAATCTTTGCTGCTCACAGCGTTCTTGATGGGCTTGGCCGGTGGCCCGCACTGTCTCTTGATGTGTGGGCCGACCTGCTTGGGACTCAGTCAAATGCTCAAGCCCTCTGGCGCCCTGGCCAAAGGAGGGAGTGGCCTCACGCTGTTTCACATAGGCAGAATGCTCGGTTATGCAAGCCTTGGCGGCGTGATGGGCGCGAGTCTCCAAGGTCTGGGCTGGCTGGCCAGTCACAGCGCCGTGTTTCAGCCCGTGTGGAGTTTGCTGCACGTTGCTGCAGCCGTTTTGGGGCTGCTGCTGTTTTTCAAAGCCGAACAACCCGCTTGGCTCTCCGAGCAAGCACAGGTCCTTTGGCGACGCGTTTCACGCTCCAAGGGCGAGAGAGTCAGGTCTTGGGGCCCCCAAGGCTTGTTGGTTTTGGGATTGGTGTGGACTTTTCTACCCTGCGGGCTGCTGTACTCAGCGCTCAGCGTGGCAGCGCTCAGCTCAAACGCATGGGATGGCGGCTTGGTGATGCTCGCCTTTGCGGTGGGAAGCACCACGGTCCTCGTGAGTGGGCCCTGGGTTTGGCACCGACTGTATCCACAAAGCCAACAAGGCACCATCGCCTTGCTCCAGCCCAAGCCCGTGCGGGCATTTCAGATGCAAACATGGGGAATGCGAGTGGCCGGCCTATCCCTCACGGCCCTGTCCACCTGGAGTCTTTGGCAAGCCTTGTTCAACAACCAAGCGCCTTGGTGTGTGACGCCTCTCTAGTTGGCTCGTCTAAACCCCCTGAATTTGGATTACACTTTCTCTCAATCGGGGCTGCCTTTCTTTCATTTGTGCCCCACCCCGCTTTGATTCAATCCAGGAAATCAGCATGCCCCAAGAAGACCCCACCCCCACTCAAGACCCAAGCGCGATCGCCCCTCAAATTTATGCGCTCTATGATGAATACTGTCACAGTGGCATGCCCAGGCGTGAGTTCTTGACTCGCTCCAGCCTACTCGTGGCAGGGGGTTTGGCCATGGCCCAAGCCTTGTTGCCCCAATACGCCAAGGCACAAACCATCTCCTTTACCGACCCACGAATCAAGGCCAATTACGTCAACTATCCTTCACCCGGTGGCAACTCGGGACAAATGCGAGGCTACTTGGTGCGCCCGACTGGAGAGGGGAAGTTTCCGGCGGTCTTGGTGGTCCATGAAAATCGCGGACTCAATCCCTATATTGAAGATGTGGCGCGCCGATTGGCTTCGGTTGGATTTTTGGCGTTGGCGCCCGACGGACTCTCCCCAGTGGGGGGCTATCCAGGCAACGATGAGGAGGGCAAGGCGATGCAAGACCAGCTCGAGCCCAATCGACTGCGAACCGACATGCTCAACAGTGCGCTTTACCTCAAACACCATGCCTTGTCGAGCGGCAAACTCGGCGTCACGGGGTTTTGCTGGGGCGGCAGCACGTCGAACTTCTTAGCGGGCGAACTCGGTGACCAACTGCAAGCCGCGGCCCCCTATTATGGCGAGCCTGCCAAGCCCGAGAAGATCCCTCTCATCAAATGCCCACTGTTGCTGCATTTCGCGCAAAACGACCCCAGGGTGACCTCGCAGTGGCCCGGTTATGATGCAACTCTCACAGCGGCCAAGATTGCCCACCAAGGGTTTGTCTATCCCGATACCCAGCACGGGTTTCACAACAACTCGACTCCCCGCTATGCAAAGGAAGCCGCCGATTTGTCTTGGAGCAGAACCCTGGAGTTCTTCAAAAAGGAATTGGTCTAAACACAACGTGTCAGTCAGCAATTCTTTTGAGGATACCAATTGGCTTTGGATGCCCTGCCATCCCACGACCCATGCAGTAAACCCTAGGCCAGTTGGGCGTCA
>CAISQQ010000089.1 GCA_903887655.1 uncultured Burkholderiales bacterium | reverse complement strand
GGTGTGAGTGGGGACAAGAGTGGGTGGCTCTTTGAGTATTTGAGCCGTCGCTATTTTGAGCTTCCAAGCAACATTGAGATCAACGTCCGACAAGGGTATGACCAAGACCCCAAAAACCCAGAGCTTCACTACCTGCGTCGGCAGTTGGGGTTCAAGGACATATTGATGGCTCATGCAAGCCATTCGGGTACGTTGGCTTTGAGCGACGCAAAAGCACACTGGTGGTTGTTAAATGCCGACAGTCCCGTCAAGGGGCAAAGTGCGTTGCTAAACCAAGGGGAGTTGTTCAATGTGGAGGGAGACCGCTCGAACAGGTTAACGCATTTCGGTATTTTGTTGGGGCGTGACCGTGTGGTGATCATTGTTGAGCCCAATGAGGCGTCTCAAAATATTGCGCGTACGCACCTCAAAAAACGTGATGGTTCTGAGTTTGAATGGCACGCGTGGCAAGACGAGTTTCGGGCTAAATTGCCAGCCGAAATTCAGGCTTACCTAGAGAGCTTGCTCAGCCAGCGCAACAAGGCAAGCTCGTCCAAGGCTATTCAAAAGCGGTTGATGTCTTTGAAGTCTTTGTATGACTTGTGTGGCTTTAAGCCGCTGATGGTGAACGCGCCGATTGAAAACCTCAAAGACGATGAGCCCGTGAGCTTGGATGCGCTGCGAGATGACCGAGCGATGGACTTGATTACCCCGCCAGAGTCATCCGAGCCACCATCAACGCCGCCTCCACCGCCTCCCTCCCAAAGCATGCAACCCTCGGAAAAAGAGGAGCCGCAAGAGAATTATTTTCCGAGGGTTGAGTGGACGACTGAGGCGCAGTCGCCCCAGCTCACAGGCCGGGCTGCAGAGTTCATTGAGTACTCCAACATTATTTTGGCAAACCAAGACTTCAAGGGCTTCCAAGACTTGTTCACCTATTTTGCTGAAAACTATGCCCTGTCTGACGAACGAACCAAGGCGGTGCGACACACCATCTTGGAGAACGCAGAACAAGCGTTGATGGAAGCCGTGGCAGGTGTGCTCTCGCTCAGGGACGAGCCGCATTGGGGTGGTCAATACCATCAAGCCTTGACCAAAGAGGCGCTCAGTGCGGTGGTGATGCAGAGGTTTTGGTCTGTGAAGGCCATTGAAGATGGGTTGCACGCGGCGATGAGTTCTACAAACTAAGCTATCAGTTCGACCGAACACTTCTCATCCTGCTATTAAACTAGGGCAACGATCTATGCGGAGTAACCAACGTGGCTGCCTCAAAACCTAAAACCCCAAAAGCCTCGCCTAAGGCTTCGCCAATGCCAGCTCCAAAGGCTACTACCTCGGCTGAGCTTAAAGCCCCAGCTACCACTGCCAAACCCTCTAAGAAAACTAAGACCGTAGAGGCAGTTGAAAAGGCAGTGACTGCGCAAACCCTACCTGCGGTGGTCACTAAACCAGTCAAAAAGTCTGAAGCCGTCGCTGAACAAAAAACACCCACACCAGCCGTCGATGCCCAGCTAGAGACCAACTTGGCCAAGCAGCCCCCGCGGGCGCTCAACTCGCCTATAAGAATCTTCCAGATTTACTTCGAGCCTTGGCAGCGGGAGCTACTGGATCCGGCCTTCTACCCCTTGGACAACAGTCGCGGCTCATCTGAGTTGATGGAATTTGCGGTGTTTGAGCAGCTGCAAAAAAATGCAGCCACTCAAGGTGCCGCCCTCTGGGGTGCCTTGTCTTGGCGCTTTGGGGAGAAGACGGG
>CAISQQ010000088.1 GCA_903887655.1 uncultured Burkholderiales bacterium | reverse complement strand
CTAAGCGAGATTGGCACTGAGGACTGGTTTGTCCAAGTGCGCATGACTGTCAATGGCAACAGGGCAACGATGATCTACGAGGACGGCAGTGGCAAAGATCATGCCCGTCAAG
This sequence comes from uncultured Burkholderiales bacterium, assembly GCA_903887655.1. GTDB lineage: Bacteria > Pseudomonadota > Gammaproteobacteria > Burkholderiales > Burkholderiaceae_C > Limnohabitans. The sequence continues at coordinate 1,772 of CAISQQ010000088.1, read as the reverse complement.
AGATTCCTTACACAGACTTTCCAATGCACGCCATATCTTTGTTTGCCTGCTGGGACGGTGAGCACTGGGTCATCATGTTGCCTAGCGAGTATTGAATTCTTTCTCGGTTCAGCTGGAATTTATGGGGCCGTTCTCTTTCAATTCCTTGCATTGATCGGGGTGTAATTGAATGGCTGCTAGTTGATCCAAATAGACAAAGGTGCCACATCGACTTTAGTAATTCTCTTGCCATTTGCGTGTGCGATTGCCATGCCGACGCTGGTAAGCAAAAAATGCTTCAAAGATGTCGTATTCCAAATATGAAAAAGCGACTCAAAGAACGGTGCAATTTCAATGATTTTAATGCGCACTTCGTCATGCGTCATCTTTCCTTCATTAAAAAGATTTTCGAACTTAACTCGGACATCTGGAGGCAAAGTAAGACCGTCTAAGACCTGCCTTAGTTGATCTTGATTCAGTGCACGAATCTGCAATTTCGATGGGTCATTCAGGCACCGCGTATAAAGCATTGGATATTGCAAAACTGGTATTTGCATTTCAGTTGGCCTGTATTCATCAAAACCTTTTCTGAATAGTCCAGCATAAGTCTGCTGAAACACATCCTCAAGGGTGAGTTGTGATATTGATACTGATCCACAGCCAGTAAACTCGAGTTGACCAAATGATGCAGAGCTTGTCGCCATGTCACTTATGAACGGCTTCACATTTGCTTCTAAAAATTCCCTCAAGCTATCAAGAGTACCAGCGTTGTTTTGAGTATGTCTTAATATGAATACAACGGTTAACGTTGCAATTTGACCGCTAGTCAACTTTGGCGCGGTACTGAGTGATTCGGTGAGAACTAACTGCAACAAATTTCTGCTGTTCTGTTTTGTTCGATCAACCAATAGATCGACAAGAAGATCTCCCAGCGCTTGATCGTTGGCTTTGGCGAACTCCTTTTGAACAGTAAACAATGCGTCTTGGAAGTCTGGGGATTGCGCTTGCTGAAGGCCATCCGGGTTCTCAGCTTGAAGCATTGAAATGAATTTGTCTGTTATGGCTTCCCCACGCTCTATGGCCAGACTCTGAGCTACGCCGCGAAATTCTAGTAAGTTAGCTTTAAAGACATCAAGCGCGAGTGCTCGCGCCTCACTGGCGGTAATCCCTTGGACGTTAATCGATACGTTTTGACCTGCTTGGACCGCGAGCCCCGTGCCTTGTTGACTTTGGCCCTGCTTGCTCGATTTTTTGAATAACGAAAACATCAGTTGCTATCTCGAGTCGAATTAATGTTCAGGTTTACGTCTCCACCGGCCTGTATACCGATTCCGGCGTGCCCCACTTGCTGTCTCTGTTCTCGAAATTTTCTCAGCGTGTCTGGCAAAAAAAGTCCGATCAATACGGTCAAAGCAGCGAAAGTGGCAACCCATCCGTCAAATTTGGTGGGTTCCAAATATGTCCACCCAATGGCCAATCCTAGGCATACAAATCCTGCTATCTTCATTATCAGTTTCAACATTGCATCTCCAATTGGCATCCTGTAATTTTACAAGTTCGCTGTGAAATCATGGCAATTCAATGCACGCCCCTAATTGGGAAGCAGGCGAATTCAGGTTGTTGTACGCTACTGGGTGGTTGTCGACCTTGATGCTTAAAGACTGACTGGAAGCTATTTCTGCATAACAGCCAATTAAACTTCGGATAAAAAAGGGAGGAGCTGCATGACTTCGGCATGTGGTGGCAATGCCACTCCAAGATCCCACTTATCCAATAAATTTCAACAAATGAGG
>CAISQQ010000087.1 GCA_903887655.1 uncultured Burkholderiales bacterium | reverse complement strand
CAACGATGAGGCCGAGCATTTGCGCGAGGCCTATGTTTTTCTCAGGCGACTTGAGCACCGCATTCAATATTTGGACGATCAACAAACACACCGCCTGCCGCTGGCAGAGGAGGACGTCCAGTGGCTGGCAGCGTGCATGGGGTTTGGCAGCCCCCAGGCTTTTGACGCGGCCCTCAAGGCTCACCAAGCCTGGGTCCAAGACCATTTTGATCGCTTGCTCGCGCACCCCGTGGTGCACGAGAGCGCGTTGAACGAGCCCTGTGCCGCGCCGCCAATGAACACTCAGGCCTTGCTGCCCAAAGCGGTGCCACCCAATGGCAACAGTCAAGCCGCATTGGCTTGGGGCAGTGTGCCAGCAAAGACGCCAAGCCGTGCCTTGGCACGCATTGTGGAAGGCCTCGAACACGGGGTCGCTCCAGAACCCTTGCCCCTGATGTGGTCCAAGTGGCTTGAGTCTTTGCGTTTGGCCAAGACCACGGCGCTCACGCTCGAGCGCCTTGGGCGGGTGAAGGCGGTGCTGTCGCGCGCCCTTCTTTGGCAGACCCAAGGCGTGGTGCAAGCCGAGCAGGTTCAAGCCTGGCTCGAGTGGATGGAGCCCTTGCTGAAGCGGGACAATTATTGGGTGCTGTTTTATGAAAACCCAAGCGTGCACCAGCAGCTCATGCGCCTCATGGGTGCCTCACCTTGGAGTCAGGCCTATTTGAAGGCCCATCCCGCAGTGATTGACTTGTGGCTCAAGCCGCATTGGACGCTCGAGCGTTTTGACGCAGCGAACTTTGCGAGCACCATGGAGCTGCGCAGGTCGGCGCTCGCTCGCATCGAACAAGACGACGAAGAGCAGCTCCTGGCGGTGATCCGTCGCGAACACCAAGCCCAAATGTTTCGCATCTTGGCGCAAGACTTGATGGGGTATTTGACGGTGCAAGAGGTGGGTGACGAGTTGAGTGCCTTGGCCGATGCGGTGCTGCGGCTTTGTGCCCTGTGGGTGTGGCAACGCCTGAATCCGACGTGGTTGGGCGAGCTGCCTTTGGCCGTCATCGGTTACGGCAAGCTCGGCAGCCAAGAGTTGGGCTACGGCAGTGACTTGGATTTGGTGCTGCTCTATGATGACTCGAGCGCGGTCACGCAAGAGCAAGTCACCAAAATGGCGCGCCAGATGATTCACTGGATGACCCTCAAAACCGCCCAAGGCTCGCTCTATGACATTGATAGCGCTTTGCGCCCCAACGGCAACGCAGGGCTGTTGGTGAGCGCCTTTGGTGCGTTTGAGCTCTACCAGCGCCAATTGGGGGCCAACAGCGCCTGGACCTGGGAGCACCAAGCGCTCACCAGAGCGCGGTTTTGTTTAGGCCCCCAGCGCTTGGCCCAACGCTTTGAGGCTTTGCGCCAAGACGTCTTGTGTGCCCGCCGCGACCCCGGTGTCTTGGTGCGGGAGGTGTTGGCGATGCGGCAAAAAATGTGGGCCAGCCTCACCCTCTTGCCCTCGGTGTTTGATCCCAAATCAAGCCCAGGTGGCATGGTGGATGTGGAGTTTGTGGTGCAGTATCTGGTCTTGGCGCACGCCCAGCGCTACCCCGAGTTGGCCCAAAACATTGGCAATATCGCCCTGTTGCTTCGTGCCGAGGCCCTGGGTTTGATCCCAACTCCGCTGGGCCAAGAGGCGGCCCATGCTTACCGAGCTCTGCGCCGGCGCCAGCACTTGGCGCACTTGCATGACCAGCCGCTGCGCTGCGACCCGGCCGATTGTCAGATCAGCATTGCGGCGGTCAAGGCCTTGTGGGCGAGCCAATTTGAGGGCCTGGGGTGAGGCTGGGTTTGCGCCGAGTGCACAAACGTGCAGTGCAGGCGCGCCACGCCAGTCGATGGGCCGCGCTGGAGGGCGCTCAGCGGGGCATGGACTGGATCAATCGGACCAATTGGGTGGTGGAGTAGCCACTCACAAAGGGGATGGCGGTGGCGAGCCCGCCCTGACTTCTGACCCACTGGGCTTCGGCCAAGGTGTCCATGTCGTAGTCCCCGCCTTTGACCAAGACATCGGGTCGCAGGGCCTGAATGATCTCAAGCGGGGTGTCCTCATCGAACCAAGTCACCAGACTCACACTTTGCAAAGCGGCGATGACGTGCGCGCGGTCCAAGAGGGTGTTGAGGGGGCGCTCTGGGCCTTTGCCCAAGCGTTTGGCCGATGCATCGGTGTTGAGGGCCACAATCAAGTGCTGTCCCAGTGCGCGGGCGTGTTCCAAATAGGTGACATGGCCCCTGTGCAGCACGTCAAACACGCCATTGGTGAACACCAACGGGCCGGGTGTTTTGAGCGATGAGCACAGTTGAGCCGCGGCTTGCGGCGCAACGATCTTGTCTTCGATGGCGGTCATGCGTGGCGGCTCGGTCATGGGGTTCGCACGGGGCTCCCAAAGCGGAAGCCTTGGAGGAAAAGGGCCATTTGGGGAAATGGGCGGCAATGGTTAAAATTTGTTGTACAAAAGAAATAGCTTTGACGCCTCTTTTGGGATAGAGTTTAAGCCCATTTGGCGCGAGTTGGAGCGGCGCTTTGACGGTCATCAAACCTTGGCACGCGCGCATGGGGTTGCCTCACGCTTTGCAACACGTTGTCAACACCCACCACTGAGACAGACACCCATGAAAATTCAATCCGGCCTGATTCAATGCCTGCTCGTGGGGCTCTTGGGCCTACCCGTGCTGCCCGCTGGCGCCCAAAATTCAGTCGCCACCCCTGTGGCCAGCACCGCCAGTGCGACCTCTGCGCCGGCGACTGCCCACAGTTGCCCAGGCGTGCTCAATTACCGCGTCTTGAGGCTCCAAGACGAGAAGACCCAAGATCTTTGCCAATACGCAGGACAAGTCGTCTTGGTGGTGAACACGGCGTCCTTTTGTGGCTTTACCCCGCAGTACAAAGGTCTAGAGGCCTTGTATGACAAATACAAGTCGCGCGGCTTGGTGGTGCTGGGTTTTCCGTCGAACGATTTTTCACAGGAGCCCAAAACCAATGCCGATATCGCTGATTTTTGTGAAAACACCTTTGGCGTGAAATTCCCCATGTTCACCAAAACGGCGGTTCGCGGCGACGCGGCCACGCCCTTGTTCAAGACCTTGGCCAAGCGCACAGGCACCACGCCGAAATGGAACTTTTACAAATACATGATTTCAAGGGATGGTCAAAAGATTTGGAGTTACTCCAGCATGACCACCCCCGAGGACAAAGAGTTTCTGAGCCAGCTCGAGATGGCGCTCAACGCGAGACTTGACTGAGATGGCGGCTCTCAGGGTGGCGGTGATCGGCGCCGGTGTGGCAGGCTTGAGTGCCGCCCACGCCTTGAAGGACCACGTGTCGGTGAGTCTCATTGAAGCCAACGATTATTTTGGCGGACACGCGCGCACCGTGGACGTTCGACTCCCCAACCTGAGCGGTGAGATGCAAACCCATGGCGTGGACACGGGGTTTTTGGTGTTCAACGAAAAAACCTACCCTGGGCTGTTGGGTTTGTTCCATCGCTTGGGGGTGACGGTGGCCAAGTCCGACATGTCCTTTTCGGTTCAAGCGCACTCGCTCTCATCGCCGCCCAACGCGGTAAGTGCCGTCCCGCCTCAGCGGCTTGAGTGGAGTGGCAGCGATCTCAATGGCCTATTTGCCCAGCGGCGCAACCTCCTGAGCCCCGTTTTTCTCGGCATGATTGCTGAGATCCTGCGCTTTAACCGCTTGGCCACCGCGTGCGCGTTGGAGTTGCTGGCCAGCGACCACCCCCCGCGGGCCGCATGGCGCGAGTGGAGCGTGGAGACTTTTTTACAGCAGCACCAATTTTCAAAAGGCTTTCAAGCCTATTACCTCTTGCCCATGTTGGGTTGCATTTGGAGTTGTCCGACCCAGCAAATGCTCCATTTTCCCGTGGCCAGCATGATCTCCTTTTGCCACAACCACGGCTTGCTGCAGGTGATGAATCGCCCGCAGTGGTACACCGTGGAGGGCGGCTCCAAGCACTATGTGCAAAAAATCGTCGCGGGCCTACCTGACGCTCGGCTGAGCACGCCTGTCGAGTCCATTGCCCGCAATGACAGCCATGTGGACGTCTTCACCGCCCAGGGGTGCGAGCGCTTTGATGCGGTGGTGCTCGCCACCCATGCGCCGCAAGCCTTGGGCTTATTGCAAGACCCCCACGCTTTGGAGAGTGAGCTCTTGTTGCCGATGCGAACCCAAGACAACGAGGCGGTGCTCCACACCGATGACTCGGTCATGCCGCAAAGCCGTCGGGCCTGGGCCGCTTGGAACTTTGAGTCGAGCGCACCCACGGCTGGTGAGAGCCATCCCGCACGGGTATGCTTGCACTATTGGATCAACCGCTTGCAGCCCTTGCCCTTCAAGGACACGGTGCTGGTGAGCATGAACCCGTTGCGCGATATCGATCCGGCCAAAGTGCTGGGTCGCTTTCACTATGCGCACCCCATCTTTGATGCCCCGGCCGTGCAGGCCCAGGCCCAACTGACCCGTTTGCAAGGGCTCAAGCGCACGTGGTTTGCCGGCGCTTGGATGGGTCACGGTTTTCATGAAGATGGCTTTGGTGCGGGGCTGCGTGCGGCCCAGTCCTTATTGCAGACGCTTCGCGTTGGGGCCACGGCATGACAGCCGCGGTGGGCTTTATAGGCTGGGGCAGCGTTGCGCATGAGCGCTTGGCGCCCAAGTCGCACGCCTTCGAGCACGCGAGTTTTTTTGTCATGCTGCCCATGCGCGAGATGGCCCAGCGAGGCATTGAGGCCTTGGCGCTCAATCGCTGGGCGCCCTTGTCTTTTTACGATGAGGACCATGGGGACGCGAGAAGCCCTGAGCGTGGCGGCGCATTGGCGTGGTTTGATGAGTTGCTCGAGCGCGAGGGCATCTCCGGTGTGGACGGCGAGGTCTGGCTGCACTGCTTTCCCAGGGTGTGGGGTTATGCCTTCAAGCCCGTGAGTTTTTGGTACGGCCACTCGGCCTCGGGGACCTTGGTGGTGGTGCTCGCCGAGGTCAACAACACCTTTGGCGAGCGCCATTTTTACTTGCTCACCCACCCGGCCTATGGCCGCACGATGACGGCCGACAAGGTGTTTCATGTCTCCCCGTTTTGTGCGGTGAATGGGCACTATGAGTTTCGTTTCATGACGACTCCCGCGCCTGTCGAATGGCAAACAGAAGCGGTCCGCTCAAAACAGATCAGGCCCAAAACAGTGGCGCGCATTGAGTACCATGATGACAACGGCTTGCTGCTCAAAACTCGGGTGAGTGGTGAGCTCGAGCCCCTGAGCCGTGAGAGCGTTCGACACGCCTTGTGGCATTATCCGTTCATGACCTTGGGGGTGATGTTTCTCATTCATTGGCATGCCTTAATGTTGTGGCTCAAGCGGGTGAGTTTTTTTCGCAAACCCACTCCCCCAGCCGCCGCTGTGAGTCACTCGACTCAGCCCTGAGGATGGCCCATGAGACCTTTTTCTTGACCGACTTTTTCTTGAGCATTTGCGCATGACCACGAATTTCACTTCTTCACCCCGCGAGTCTTTGCCCTCCACTTCGTCCACCGCCTCCACCGCGGCCACCGCGGCCACAGCGTTCACGCCGGCTGCCTCTGCCCAGGAGAGCTTGACCGCACTGCCGCGGGCGGCCAAGCGCTTGCTGGCCTTGCTCGAGCGCATTCCCCGCGGTCAGCTGAGCGTGACTGGGCCCGCGGGTTTTGAGCGGGTGTTTGGCCAAGGCGGGGATGGCGTGCAGGCCCAAATTCACATCCAGGACTGGCGCATGTGCCAAGAGACCTTGCGCTTTGGTGACATTGGTTTTGCGGAGAGTTATTTCAAGGAGTACTGGCAAACCAGCGACTTGACGGCCTTGCTCAATTTTTTGCTCATCAACCGCCATGCGGTGGAAGAGGCTCTTTATGGCGCATGGTGGGGGAGACTGGCGTTTTCGATCAAGCATTTCTTTAACCGCAACACCAAAAGCAAAAGCCCCAAAAACATCCAAGCGCACTACGACTTGGGCAACGCCTTTTATACCTTGTGGCTTGACGCGGGGATGAACTACTCCTCGGCTTGGTTCAACGGCAACACCGCGCAAGACTTGGCCCAAGCGCAGCTCGCCAAAACACGCCGCGCGCTGCGCATGGTGGGGCTTGGCAACAGCGCGGGCCTTCGCTTGTTGGAGATCGGTTGTGGCTGGGGCGCTTTGGCAGAGACGGCCAGTCTTGAGTTTGGTGCCCAGGTGTGTGGCGTCACGCTCAGCGTCGAGCAACTCAAATACGCGCAAGATCGCATGGCCGCTGCCGGCGTTCAAGCCGACTTGAGGCTGCAAGACTACCGGGACATTCCTGGTCAAGCCCAGTTTGACGCGGTTTGTTCCATTGAGATGATGGAGGCTGTGGGCCGCACCTACTGGGGAGAGTACTTCAGCACCAT
>CAISQQ010000086.1 GCA_903887655.1 uncultured Burkholderiales bacterium | reverse complement strand
ATTTTTTTACCGTACCCACTGGGCTAAATCACACAGCGGCAGGTGCGTGAGTTCAGATATTTAGCAGTTGGTCACTTTGAGCGATCAGTTGATGTGATCCTCAAACTCATCACTGGTGATGGAGGTGTAATGTTTGAAGAAAATTGGGAAAAACGCCCAACTTCTCTTCGTCTCATCATGCAGGGCTTTGAAGTGGCGCTTCTGATAAAAAATGATCAACCCATCCATGGGTATGCAGCAAACACCGGGTGATCAAGGGGTTGAATAAGGGAAGCTTCTTGGAAAGCCGTTATTAAAGCCTAAGGGGCAGTATTCAGTCCCCTGAGGGATCTCATTGGGCCATGGTGGCCGGTGACTCTATGGGAGCTTCTTTGATGGGGAGGTTGACCAAGGCCGCCAATAGGGCCAGTACCATGTCGGCGTACCACATCCATTGGTAGTCACCGTCTCTCAACATCACCAAGCCACCCAGGTAGGCGCCAAAAAATCCACCTATTTGGTGCGAGAGCAGGGTCAAGCCAAAAAGCGTTCCCAAATAGCGCACACCAAAGAGCTTGGCCACAATGCCCGCTGTGGGCGGAACCGTTGCCAGCCAGGTGAGTCCGAGACCCACGGCAAAGAGGTAAAAGGTGAGGGCGGTTTTAGGGGCGATCAAGTAAAGAGCGATCAAAACGGCACGAGACGCATACATCCAAGCCAAGATGTATTTGCTGCGGTAGAGATTCACGCAGCTGCCGGCCACAATGCTGCCCACGATATTGGACAGGCCAATGATGGCGATCGACCAACTCGCCACGGTCGCGGGCAGGCCACACAAATTGACTTGGGTGGGCAAGTGGGTGATTAAAAAGGCGATGTGAAAACCGCAGGTGAAAAACCCCAAGTGCAGCAGCAAGTAGCTGGGGTTCTTGAGCGAACTCTTGACCGCATGCGAAAGACTCCCGTCCCCCGTTTGAACAGGATTGGGTGGCGGTTGATTCTGGGTCAAGCGCACAATCAGTGGGCATGACAAGAGGGTGATGACTGCCATCGACCACATGGCGCCCATCCAGCCCAAGACCTCAATCAAGCGCTGCAAGATGGGAGGAAAGACAAATTGCCCGATCGAGCCGCCAGCATTGATGAAACCGGAGGCTGAGCCGCGGGCATGACCGGGGATGCGCTGCGCACTCGCACCAATCAACACCGAAAAGCTCGCCGCTCCCGCGCCAGCAGCACTGAGCAGTCCAAGCGTGAACATCAGTCCCAGGCCCGACGATAGCCAAGGCGTCAAGGTGTAGCCGAGAACCAAGAGCGCCACTCCACCGAGGAGCACCACTCGTGGGCCATGGCGGTCGGCCACGGCGCCGGCCACCGGTTGGATGGCACCCCATACAAATTGGCCCACGGCCAAGGCCAAGCTGATGCTGGCCATGCCCAGACCGGTTGCGGTGTTGATGGGCCCGACATACAGACCCATGGACTGGCGAGTGCCCATGGTGATCATCATGATCCCGGAGGCCAAAAGTGTCGTCCACAAAACAGTGGGGTCTTTGAAAATTTTAAACATAGGGAAATGACCAGGTGGCCCAATTGAGCCGAACTCAATTCAACCCAACTCAGCCACGCTGAGCGAGTTGACTTCGGGAATCAATATTTTAGCCGCGACCCACAAACGGCATTTGGGTCGCCATGATGGTGGTGAAGAGCACATTGGCCGAGAGCGGCAAGGAGGCGATGTTGAGCACAGTTTGGGTGACACTGTCCATGTCCATTCGCGCTTCAGGCTTGATGCTGCCGTCGGCTTGGAGGATGCCTGCGGCCATGGCGGTGGTCATGTCGGAGGCCACATTGCCGATGTCAATTTGGCCCACCGCGATGTTGAAGGCGCGACCATCGAGCGCCGCGGCTTTGGTGAGTCCCGTCATGGCGTGTTTGGTGGTGGTGTAAACCATGGAGCCAGGTCGTGGAGCATGCGCTGAGATCGATCCATTGTTGAGGATGCGACCCCCCATTGGGGATTGAGACTTCATCAAGCGAAAGGCGTTGGAGAGGCAGTAAAAGGAGCCGTTCAAATTGATGTCGACCGCGCGCTTCCAGTCCTGAGCCTGAATATTCTCGGGGCTTGCGCCGGTCGGAAAAACCCCAGCATTGTTGAACAAAAAATCAAGCCTTCCCCAGCTGTTTTGGATCACTCCAAACGCTTCGCGCACCTCTTCCTCTTGGGCAATGTCGGCACCCAACACCAGGGCCTGAGACGCTTCAAATTCCATATTCTCCAGCAACTCGTCGATCACCTGTGTTCGGCGAGCCAAGAATGCCACGTGCCAGCCGGCTTTTAAGAGTGCCGTGGCGCAGGCTTGTCCGATGCCGGAACTCGCGCCAGTGACCAAGGCGTAGCGGGGGGTGTCAAGTTGGGTTTGCATGGAGGGGGTGTGATCGAGAAAATAAGTGGGCAATGATACGTCGGTTTGCCGGGCTTTCATCTCGCCGATGCGCAAAACCGCTCCCGAGAGTGCGTGGGTCCAGACCCGGCGATCTTAGGGACCCAGGCCATCGCGTGCGGTTGCAAGCTTCTCAAGCTTGGCGATACACTCGTGGGCTTAGGCATTCAATCCCCCCCCAATAACCGCTCAACCCCAACTGACCATGCCCACATTCAAACAAACCGTGCT
>CAISQQ010000085.1 GCA_903887655.1 uncultured Burkholderiales bacterium | reverse complement strand
CTCACCGAGCTTTTGTCGCTCCGTGCTTTCTCGCTTGAGATCGGTTTTGCTGGCCGCATCGGTGCCTTTGAGCTCGCGTTTATAGGCAAGGTCGAGCTCGCTGCCCAAGGCGATAAAGACGCCTTGTACGTAATAGCCTTTTTTGGGTTTTCTTGACATGTTGGAGGTGATTATCGCGTGCTTTGCGCAAGATGGGCATCTCAACAGTATGATAGCGTCACATGAAAACTTCCAAAGCCCCCACCGTGTCTTCGCAGCCGCTTCACGCCCGCCATCCCCAGGCCTTGCTCAAGCCAACCCCCAGCGCGCACAAACCCTCCAACCCTGCTGTTTTTTCCTACTCCCGCGCCCAGTTTGAGGAATTGGTCGAGCAGGCCATGTCTCACGCCAAAGCCTTGGGCGCGAGCGACTGCGCGGCCGAGGCCTCGGAGGGTTGCGGCTTGAGTGTCTCGGTGCGCAAGGGCGCCTTGGAGACCGTGGAGCGCAACCGCGACAAGGGCCTGGGGGTGACGGTCTACATGGGGGCCAGGCGAGGCAATGCCAGCACGTCGGATTTTTCTGCCGCAGCCATCAAGCGCACGGTGCAAGCGGCTTACGACATTGCACGCTTTACCGCACAAGACCCCGCTGCAGGTCTGCCCGATCAGGACGACATTGTTCGCAGCATCCCCGATTTGGAGCTTTTTCACCCCTGGAGCGTCACCGCTCAAGAGGCGTTTGAATTGGCCAAAACCTGTGAAGATGCCGCCTTTGCCACCTCCAAACGCATCACCAACAGCGAAGGTGCTGGCGTTTCTGCCCAGCAAAGTCATTTCTTCAGCGCCCACAGCCAGGGCTTTCGCGGCGGTTATGCCAGCTCACGCCACAGTCTCTCAGTGGCACCGATTGCCGGCAAAGGCGCCAATATGCAGCGCGACGCGTGGTACACCTCCATGCGAGACCCCGCGCTGTTGGCCTCCCCGCAAGCGGTGGGTGAGTACGCGGCACGCCGAGCCTTGAGTCGATTGAATTCACGCAAAATCTCCACCATCCAGTGCCCCGTGCTCTTTGAGAACACCTTGGCCGCAGGTTTGGTGGGGCACTTGGTGCAGGCCTTGAGTGGTGGGGCGCTTTACAGAAAGACCTCTTTTTTGCAAGACTCCATGGGCAAGCGTGTATTGCCCGCGCACATTCACCTGCACGAAGATCCTTTCGTCTTGGGCGGTAAAGGCTCGGCCCCGTTTGATGACGAAGGTGTCAAAACCCAAGCGCGCAGCGTGATCGATGCTGGGCGCGTGGAGGGCTACTTTTTGGGGACGTATTCAGCGCGCAAACTGGGCATGAGAACCACCGGCAACGCTGGGGGGTCGCACAATTTGGTGTTTTCCTCCAAACGCACGAAAAAGGCAGATGACTTGGATGCCATGCTGCGCGCTTTGGGCACCGGTTTGTTTGTGATCGAACTCATGGGCCAAGGGGTCAACTACGTGACGGGCGACTACTCCAGGGGCGCGAGTGGGTTTTGGGTGGAAAACGGCGAGATTGCATTTCCCGTGCAAGAAATCACCATCGCGGGCAACCTCAAAGACATGTTCAAAGGCATCCAAGCTGTCGGCGCCGATGCCTACAACTATGGCGCCAAGACCGTGGGTTCGGTGCTCATTGACCGCATGCAAATTGCGGGCAGTTGAGCTTCAAAATCCCGCCGTTTGTGATGAAGTCCTTGATGCCCTTGAATCCTTGAGCGCCAATCTCAAGGATTCAACGCGGCTTTGACAGCCTGTGAAACGTGGCCCATCTCGGCCACGCCTGCAAACTTCACTTTGGCCGCCGCCATCACGCGTCCCATGTCCTGAGCGCCTGTGGCGCCCAACTCGCTCACCAAGGCCTGCACCGCCACCTGCACCTCTTGGGCGCTCATGCGTTGCGGCAAGTAAGCCTCCAGCACCACCAACTCATCGCGCTCGATTTGTGCCAAGTCCTCGCGCGAGGCCTTCTCAAAAGCGCTGATGGAGTCTTTGCGCTGCTTGATGAGTTTGTCCAAAATGGCCACGATGTGCTCATCCGTCAAGGTCAAACGCTCATCCACTTCCTTTTGCTTCATCGCTGACAGCAGCAATCGAATGGTTCCCAAGCGTGCCGTCTCTTTGGCGCGCATGGCGTCTTTCATGTCCGCGGTGATGGTGTCTTTGAGTGACATGGTGCTGTGTCCTTAGAAGTGCCCAAAGGCGATGGTCTCTAGAAATGGGGGTCGGTGTCTACACGTTGGGGAAAGCCAAAAAAATAAAGCCCGCTGGGTTCAACCCCTGCGAGCTTTGGAGCAGTCCCACCACCGACAGTGTGGGGTGCCTGGGGGACGCGATCAGTACAGCTTTTTGGGCAACTGCATGCTGCGCACGCGTTTGTAATGGCGCTTAACAGCCGCGGCCTTTTTGCGCTTGCGCTCGGCTGTTGGCTTTTCATAAAACTCGCGAGCGCGCAAGTCGGTCAAGAGACCCAATTTTTCAATGGTGCGTTTGAAGCGGCGCAAGGCCACATCAAAGGGCTCGTTTTCTTTAACTCGAATGGTTGTCATTGACGTTACAAAATTGAATTGTGCGCTCAGAGGATTTCAAAGAAGATCAGACTTTGAAGTCATGAATGCGAAAGTGCCCAACTAAAACATGTGCGCCAGCCGTTGGGGTATGCCGGCAAAGACCATGATTATAACCGATTTAACTGGCTTGCCAAGCCCATTGCACAGGCATGTGCACTCGACCACGCCCACTGAAAGTTGTAACCCCCAAGCCAGCCCGTGATGTCCACCACTTCCCCAATGAAATACAAGCCAGGCTGTTTTTTCGACTCCATGGTCTGCTGTGACAGTTCTGCCACACTCACCCCACCGGCCGTGACCTCGGCCTTTTTGTAGCCCTCGGTGCCGCTGGCGTTGAGCACGCAGTGCTGGAGCGACTCGGCCAAGGCCACCAAGGCCTTGTCCGGGGTGTCTTGGATGGGATGCTGCCATTGCGCTTGGTTGTCGAGCCATGCCTGCACCAAACGCTGGGGCAGCCAGCTGCTCAGCTCATTGGCCAAGAGCTTTTTTGAGCGTTGTTTTAAAGCAACTAACTCGTCCTTCAAGTCCCGCCCAGGCAGCCAGTCGATGAGGAGGGCTTGCTCAGGGCTCCAGTAGCTTGAAATTTGCAAGGCGGCCGGTCCTGAGAGGCCTTTGTGAGTGAGGAGCAGGTCTTCTTCAAACACAGCGACTTGCTTGCCGCGTGTGGTTTTGATGCAAACGGGCAGCGACAGGCCGGAGAGGTGAGCAAATTTCTGCCAGTCCTGGGGCTTGAAGGTGAGGGGGACCAAAGCGGCACGAGGGGGCACGACGTCAAGGCCAAATTGCGCGGCCAATCGAAACCCCAGATCGCTCGCTCCGATTTGAGGAATCGACAGCCCCCCCGAGGCCACCACCACCGCCGTGGCTTGCAGCGGGCCACGGTCGGTTTGCGCGAGGTAGTGAGGGGCCGATTCGCCGCTGTCGTGATGGCTGAGGCCGTGCAGCGCACACGGCTGCCAACGCTGCACCTCGCCGCCCTTGGCCCCAACCGCGCACTCTTTGAGGAGCACATCGATCAAGTCTTGTGAGCTTCGGTCACAAAACAGCTGTCCCTTGTGTTTTTCGTGAAAGGGCACGCCATGGCGATTCATGAGGCTGACAAAGTCATCGGCCGTGTAGCGCGACAAGGCTGAGCGCGCAAACGCGGGGTTTTCACCCAGAAAATGGCGGTGCGGCTGGGCCGCATCCATCAAGATGTTGGTGAAATTGCTGCGACCCCCACCCGAGATCCGAATTTTCTCGGCGACCTTGGGCGAGTGGTCCAAGAGCACCACCTTGAGCCCCAACTGCTGACAAACCCCCGCGCAAAACAAGCCCGCTGCGCCCGCCCCAATGATCAAGACGTCGGTGCGCGTCACGCTGAGCTCGCCGCGGACTGATTGGGGACAGGAGGCCAGGGCTTTGCATCACTCAAAAAAGCCATCAAGGCCTGCGCCAACACCTGCGGCTGGTCGTGGTGGAGCATGTGCGAGGCCTCTTCAATCTCCAAATGCGCCACGTCGGGGATCACCGACATGCGGGCCTTGTACTCCTCAAAGGTGTAGGTGTTGCCCCAGCGCGCATTCAGGCCGCTCCCCTTCGCGTGCACACTCAAGGTGGGGGCTTGAATGCAGGCCATCACCGCCAGCACTTCGTCGACTTGGTACAGGTGAGCGCTCACCACCTTGTGCGCCGCACTCCCCAAAATCTCCCACTGCCCTGAGGCGTTGGGTCGGGCCCAATGCTCGGCCAGCCAAAGCGCTTTGTTCAAAGCCAGCCTCGGATTGGTCTTGATCAAGCGCTCGGCCACCGAGCGGGCGCTGTCATAGGTTTTGAGGGCCAACTCGCCTTGGTGCAGCTGTTTGACGTCGTTCATAAAGCGGCGAAGACGCTCGGGTGCCATGTCCGCGCGTGTGCGCGGCAGGCCAAAGCCCTCCAAGTTGACCAGTTTGTGGATGCGCCCAGGGCGCAGTCCAGCGTACATTGTGGCCACATTGCCGCCCATGCTGTGGCCGATGAGGTTAAAGACCTGGTGGCCATAGAGAGCTTGGCAGTGGTCCAGCAGTCCCTCCAAGTCACTCAAGTAGTCGGGAAAGGTGACATGGTCTTGTGTGGGTGAGGCACTCAGGCCAAAGCCGCGCCAATCGGGTGCCAACACAAAGGGCAAGGGGTCCAAAGCATCGACCAAGAACTGGTAGGAGGCTGCCACGTCCATAAAGCCGTGAAGCATCACCCAGGGCACTGGAGTGGCCAAGGGCTCACCCCAAGTGCGCACGTGGTAGGACAGACCCCGAATCGGCCAGAAATGGCTTTGGCTCGAGTGCAGGGCTTGGTAGGGTGTGGTCATGGATGCGGGTATTTTAGTCGCCTGGGCGTCTCGCGGTGGGGTGAGGCTTCATCACTGTTTCCGTTTTATACTCGGGTTTTGTATCTCGTTTCAAATGAGCCTCCACCATGCTGCCCCATTTTTGTGGACCCTTTTCATTGGCCTTGAGCGTGCGCTCTGGGTGGTGCGCCACGCATGAGTGAACTCAGCTTGCCAAGCGCGGCCTGGGCGTGGGTGGCGATTCTTTTGTTGTCCTACGCTTGCGGCTCGCTCTCCTTTGCCGTGTTGGTCTCGCGCGTCATGGGGCTGCAAGACCCCAGAACCTATGGCAGCATGAACCCCGGGGCCACCAATGTCCTCAGAACCGGCCACAAAGGGGCGGCCGCCTTGACTTTGCTGCTCGATGCGTTCAAGGGTTGGTTGCCCGTGGTGCTGTTCAAATTGTGGGGCACACAGGCGTTGGGTTGGGACATCGAGGGTGTCTCCGCGCTGCTGGGCTTGGGCGACATGCCACCCCACTCGCTGGGGGTGGGGTTGGTGGGCTTGGCCGCCTTTGTGGGTCACTTGTGGCCCGTATTTTTTCGCTTCCAAGGGGGCAAAGGCGTGGCGACTGCAGCGGGTGTGCTGGTGGGCTACCAGCCGCTGCTGGGCCTGGGGACACTGTTGTGCTGGTTGCTGGTGGCTCGGGTGTGGCGCTTTTCCTCTTTGGCGGCATTGCTGAGTGCCCTATTTGCGCCACTTTGCTACTGGTGCCTGAGTCCTCTGCTTTGGCCCGCCCAAGCCGATGTGTTGGGCTGCAGTGTGGTGATGAGCGTGTTGCTGATCGTGAGGCACCAAGCCAATTTGACCCGACTCTTTCGCGGTCAAGAGTCGCGCATCGGGGGCTGAGGTGTTGAGCCGAGCCGGCTCGGCCCAGAGGGCGGCGCTCTTTAGTCTCTGAAGTTATTGAAACTCAGCGGCAAATCGGTCAACTCTTTTTTAATGAGCGCCATGGCCGCTTGCAGATCGTCGCGTTTGGCACCGGTCACCCGAACCGACTCGCCTTGAATGGAGGCTTGCACTTTCATTTTGCTGTCTTTGATGATGCGTTGGAGTTTTTTGGCCGCTTCGCTCTCGATGCCATCTCTCACCTTGAGCGCCACTTTGACCTTGTCGCCGCCCATTTTTTGCACGTCGCCTTTGTCAATGAAGCGCACATCGACCTCACGCTTGGTGAGCTTGGAGCGCAAAATGTCTTCAATTTGGGTCAACTGAAAATCGG
>CAISQQ010000084.1 GCA_903887655.1 uncultured Burkholderiales bacterium | reverse complement strand
GCTTTCGGCTGCAGCGACACAAAGTCGCCCCCGAAGGACTGCTCGAGTCCCATCTGCACGCCTGGGGCCAACGCCCTGCAGGTCAACCCAGCGATCTCGATGGGGTCGCCCTCAAAACCTCATCGAGTCTGGGCGCCATCATGGCCTTGGCCCAGCAGTTGCTCGAGCAGCACCGTGCGGCACCGGCCTTTGCCAAAAGCACACTGGACGCCAAAGCCTGGGAGCAAGAGGTGCGCTTTGAGATGGAGGGCTTGGGGCAGCAACTCACGGTTGACTTGAATCGCTACTTGAGCACGCTCTCGACCATTGCCTCCGTGGCCCCTCTTTTGGGGCTGCTGGGCACGGTGCTGGGCATGATTGACATTTTTGCCTCGCAAAGCGCGAGCGCGAGCCAACCCATCGAGCTGAGCCTGGGCATCTCCATGGCACTTTACAACACCGCCATGGGTTTGGTGGTGGCCATTCCATCGCTGGTGGCTTGGCGGGTCTTTCGCGCCCGTGTTGACCAGTATGTGGGCGAGCTCGAATGGGCCGCTGAGAGCGCTGTGCAAGCCTTGATCAAGCTCAACGGTCTGTAAGCCCCCCCTTCAAGCGCAGACCATGAAATTCAAACAGCACCCCGCACCCGAGCCTGAGATCAACCTCATTCCTTTCATTGATGTGCTGCTGGTGATTTTGATTTTTTTGATGCTCTCCACCAGCTTTAGCAAAAACGCGCAGTTGTCCATTCATTTGCCCAAGGCCCAAGCCGCACAGGCCCCGCAAAAATCCGCCTCCATCTCGTTGCAAATCTCGGCCTCGGGGGATTTTTTGGTGCAAAACCAGCCTGTTGCGCGCATTGATTCGCAGGCCAAGGCCAACACCGTGATCGCACAATTGGTGCTCGCCTTGCAAGCGGCCAACACCGCCGCCGATCCCTCCATGGTCGTGATTTCTGCCGACGCCCAGGCCCAGCACCAGTGGATCATCTGGGCGCTGCAAGCCGCGCAAAATGCCAAGTTCGATCGCATCGCCTTCGCCACCGATGCCCCACCGACCCTTGCCGAGCATGCCTTGGCGGGCGATGAGCCCACCGACAAAGGCCAGTGAAGAAGACCATGGGGAGTGGCCAACGCTCACTGAGGGCAACGCTCGAGGGCTGGCTGCAACGCGCGTGGTTGCGCCGCGGCTGGTGGGCTTATGGCCTGTGGCCGCTGTCTCAACTGCTGTGGTGGGCGCACCAGTGCATTGACCAGTGCCGAGCCCTGTGGCTCGCACCGAGGCCCAGGGCGGCTGAGCGGCTGAGCGTGCCCTTGGTGGTGGTGGGCAACATTTATGTCGGTGGCGTGGGCAAGACCCCCATCGTGCTCGCCTTGATTGAGCACCTTCAAGCGCAGGGCCTGCAAGTGGGCGTGCTCGCCCGAGGCTATGGCTCGACCAACACGGGGGAGCACCTCCTCGAGCGGGGTGCCGATGCGAAACGCTGGGGAGACGAGCCGGTTTTAATCCACGAGCGCACCGGTGTGCCGGTGGTGGTGGGGGTGGAGCGTGTGCGCGCTGCTCGACTGCTGTTGGCGCAGTTTCCGCAAACCCAGGTCTTGCTCAGTGACGACGGCTTGCAGCGCTTAAAGCACTGGGCCGATGCCACGATTTGTGTCTTTGATGAGCGTGGACTGGGCAATGGATTCACCCTGCCCGCTGGGCCACTGCGCGAGCCTTGGCCCAGGCAGCGCGCTCTAAAGTCGCCTGAGCGCGAGCCAACCCGCGAGTGGGTGATTCACTCTCAGTCGCTTGGGGCAGACCCCGAAGGCGGTGAATCAACGCCAGCGACCCATCGCCTCGCTCGAGCATTCACCCCTGGTTTTGTGGCCCAGCGGTATTTAACGCGCCTCGCCCGAAACGCCAAAGGCGAGACGCTAGACTTGATGAGCTTGACCCCACCTGCACCCAACTCACCGAGCGCACACACGCCGCCATCCGCGCGCAGTCAACACCCTGCTGTTCGCCTGGTGGCCTTGGCCGGTGTTGCCAAGCCCACTCAATTCTTTGAGATGCTCAGCGCCTTGGGCCTGCCGCTTACAGCGACTCTGAGCGCGAGCGACCACGCGAGTGCCAGCGAGTTGATGGGATTGCTGAGCACAGAGCTTGGGCTGGCGAGCGAGCCTGCCGTGGTGCTGTGCACTGAAAAAGATGCCGCCAAGCTGTGGCCGCTTTACCCGCAGGCTTGGAGCGTGGCGCTCGGGGTAAGCCTCGAGCCCTTATTTTTAGAGGAATTTGATTTGATGCTTCGCCACAGGCTATCATTCGCCCATGGACACGAAACTCATTGAATTGCTCGTTTGCCCCGTCACCAAGGGGCCCTTGACGCTGGGGGCTGAGCGCCAAGAATTGATCTCCAAAAGCGCTCGGCTGGCTTACCCCATCCGTGACGGCATACCGATTTTGCTCGAACTGGAGGCCCGCACCTTGAGCGATGAGGAGTGCGAGCGTTGAGCTCGGCGCTGACGTTCACCGTCATCATTCCGGCCCGACTCGCCTCGAGCCGTTTGCCCATGAAGCCGCTGGCCGACATCCATGGCCTGCCGATGGTGGTGCGAGTGGCCAAGCAGGCGCAAAAGTCGCAAGCGCTTCGCGTCGTGGTGGCCGCCGATGATGAGCGCATTGAGCGCGCTTGTCTGGACCACCAAGTGCCGTGCGTGCTCACCGATCCCCACCACCCCTCGGGCTCAGACCGGTTGGCCCAGGCCTGTGCAATCCTTGGACTGCAGGGCCAAGACATTGTGGTGAACGTGCAAGGCGACGAGCCCTTGATCGAGCCCGAGCTCATCAACTCGGTGGCCCAACTCCTGGATCAACACCCGCGTTGCCCAATGGGAACGGTGGCGCACGAGATCCACGCGTTGGAGGACTTCTTGAGTCCCCATGTGGTCAAGGTGGTTCTGGACAAATACTCGCAAGCCCTCTACTTCAGCCGCGCTGGGATCGCGTTTTGGCGCGATGCGCCGATGAGCGTGCAAGCGACTCAAACGCCATCCCCCACGGCTTTGGCCACGCCCAAGCCTTTGCGGCACGTGGGCCTGTACGCCTACCGAGCCGAGTTCTTGGCCTTGTACCCCCATTTGAGTCCCAGCCCCTTGGAGCAACTGGAGTCCTTGGAGCAACTGCGTGTGCTCTGGCACGGACACCCAATCGCCGTGCACGTCACAGACATGGCCTGCGCCTTGGGGGTCGACACACCCGAGGACTTGGAGCGGGTTCGCCGCTTGCTCGCTTGAACCCGCAGCTTTGGCCGTGATGCCTCGCGCCAGTGCGGCAACCAGGGTCTGACTCACCCAGCACCCTGGGGCCGAAGCCTCAGCAAGTCGTGCTATCCTTGGGTCAGAAGAAAAACCACACGCTGGATTGGCTCGCGTTTCAAGACAAACAAGCTTGAATGCGTCTCAAGACTTGCCGTGACACCATCCAAGAAGGACCGACATGAGACTGATTTTGTTAGGCGCTCCTGGCGCAGGCAAAGGCACACAGGCCACATTCATTTGCCAACACTATGGAATTCCCCAGATTTCAACCGGCGACATGCTGCGCGCAGCCGTCAAAGCGGGGACTGCGTTGGGGCTGGAGGCCAAAAAAGTCATGGACTCGGGAGCGTTGGTGAGTGATGAGATCATCATCGGCTTGGTGAAAGAACGAATTGAGCAAGATGACTGCAAGGCTGGTTTTTTATTCGACGGCTTTCCCCGCACCTTGCCGCAGGCGGACGCCATGAAAGCCGCGGGTGTGCATTTGGACTACGTGCTTGAAATCGATGTGCCCTTCACCGACATCATTGAGCGCATGAGTGGGCGTCGCGTGCACCTCGCCAGTGGGCGCACTTACCACCTCAAATTCAACCCCCCCAAAGTGGCTGGGTTGGACGACATCACCGCTGAGCCTTTGATTCAACGCGAAGACGACAAGGAAGAGACGGTGAAAAAACGCTTGGATGTCTACTCCTCGCAAACCCGCCCCTTGGTCGACTATTACTCCCAGTGGAGCCAATCCGACGAGGCGCATGCCCCACACTACCGTGCCATCAGCGGCGTGGGCAGCGTTGAAGAGATCAAAGAGCGCGCCTTCAAGGCCTTGGCCAGCTAAAGTCTCGCTGGGGCAGTGTTGTGCCTGTCTGCACTCAAGTCACTGTCAAGTCACTGGCGAGCAGGCCTAGGCAGTCGCCTCTTGGCTGGCCAGCAAATGCAAGGCCAGTGCAATCCTCGCCTTGACTGGACTGAGTTGACTCCACTGTGCACCCCCGGGTGAGTGGGCCGAGTGCGCCGAAGTGGTCAAGCCACTGGCCAAAGTAGGGGTCTTGGGCCCAGGCAACGGGTGCCCACTCAAGCCCTCGTGACCCCACGGTACGCGAGAGGTCAAGACCACGGTGACCCCGAGGCTCATCAAGCTCAGCAGCGGCTCACGCAAGGACTCGGCCCAAGTGCCAGACCCCGTGCCCGAGACCACCAAACCTCTGAGCGGGGCCAAACGAGGAGTCGCTGGCGCTGCTTCTCGCCCAAGCCCAAGCTCACGCTCACGTTCCAACTGTTCAACCAAGGCCAGCACCACGCCAGCGGGCTCGACACCGGCGTGACTCATCACCACCTCTACGCGCGGCCATTGGGGGTGGGCCAAGACCTGCGCGAGGCTTGGCCTGACATAGGGCCAGACATCCTCCACGCTCCTAGGAGCCTCGAACTGCCCTGAGCCCAAGGACTGGGGACTCGTTGGGGGGTCTTGGGTGAGCCGCGACAAGGGCATGGGCGCCTCAGACTCAAAGGCGTGCAGACTTTGGGCGTGCATTTTTTGAACGCTGCCTGCCGGGTGAACCTCACCGGCCATCACCACCCTCACCCCACCCATGGAGCGCGCGATCAAGCGCTGCAACACGGCCCAAGCGTCTTGGAGGTTTTGGCGACCATCGCTGTCGGGCGCGTCCCAGGCTCGCATGGCACCCGTGAGCACCACGGGTTTGTCATGCGGCAAGAGCCAAGACAACAAAAAAGCCGTCTCCTCCAAGGTGTCCGTGCCGTGGGTGATCAAAATGCCCCGCACCGCTGGGTCAGCCATGGCTGTCTGCAGGTGGGCCAACAGCAAATGCCAGTGAGCGTGGGCCATGTCCTTGCTGTCAATTTGACAGACCTGATGGACGTCGACGTCAAAGTGTGGCTCTAGACCCACACCGTTGACTTGGCCCCAGATGCGCTCGATGCTGAGCTCGCCCGCTCTGTATTGACCCCGCTCTTGGGGACCCACGCTGAGCCCGGCAATCGTGCCACCGGTGCCTAAAACAACAATTTTTTGCACAAAAGATGCTTTCATGTCTTGATTTTTCAAATGAACTGATTAAAAATACAGATACTGTACGCAATAACAGATTCAACTCACCTCCAGGGAGTCACCATGATCAAAGCCTTCAAACTCACCGATCGTCAACAAGAAATCCTTGATTTGATCAAAAACAGCATTTCTCAAACCGGCTCACCGCCAACTCGCGCGGAGATTGCAGAGCTGTTGGGCTTCAAGTCGGCCAATGCCGCCGAAGACCATTTGCGCGCCTTGGCCAAAAAAGGCGTGATTGAGCTCGTGAGTGGGCGCTCCAGAGGCATTCGCCTCACCGACACCGCCGCCTTCTCCAGCGCCACCACCCACTTCAAGCAAGCCATGTTACCGCTGGAAGGCTTGGCCCAGTTGACCTTGCCGCTCATTGGACGCGTGGCGGCGGGTTCACCCATTTTGGCGCAAGAACATGTCGACCAGACCTATTACGTGGAAGAAAGCCTCTTTAATAAAAAGCCCGATTATTTACTCAAGGTGCGCGGCATGTCCATGCGTGACATTGGCATCATGGACGGGGACTTGTTGGCCGTCAAAGCCACCAAAGACGCCAAAAACGGTCAAATCGTCGTTGCTCGCTTGGGTGACGAAGTCACCGTCAAGCGCTTTCAGCGTGTGCAAGACCACATCGAATTGCAAGCTGAAAACCCCGACTACCAAACCATTGTGGTCGAGCCTGGCGAAGCCTTTGAGATTGAAGGTTTGGCCGTCGGCCTCATTCGCAACACCATGTTAATGTAAGGAGACCCGATCATGAGCTTGACCCTCTTCACCCTCTTGAAGCTGTTCCAATGGGGCGCACCCCGTTGCAGCGAGCGCTTGAGCACCCCATTGCCCACCCAACGTTTGACGCCTGATGAGCAGGCCACAGCGGACAAGACTGCCGGCTCCCAGGACCCCATCCAGCGCCAGCGCGCACAGCCGAGCACCTTGAGCCTGCACAAGGCCAGACCCCTCACCGCCTTTCAAGTCCAAGCCTTGGAAGGCGCCATGGGCAAGCCCATGCATCAACGCACACTCGTGCGCCCGGCCCACAAACGACTCCCCAGCTTGGTGATGGGCAACAGCACCACCACCCAGTCCATCGTCTTGGCGCCCAAGCCTCTGGACAAGCCTCAACCCAAAACACTGCGTGTCTCGCGCTTGATGCCTTTGAATCCAGCGGGCGACCCAGCCGAGAGGTGGGTGATGTCGGGCTCCATGAACGAGGTGTGTGCAGAGCTCGATCGCCGGGTTCGGTTGGGGATGCAGGCCTGAGTTGGTGTGGCCCCTTTAAGGGTCAATCCTAGGGATCACGCCATGCCACTGACATTGGTTTTGAATGGCCTTGTGGTTTAATCGGCGAATGCGGCGCCTGCGCTGCATTTTCTTTTACAACCACAGATAGCTTTGAACCCAAGAAACTCGGCAACGCCCATCCCTGCGTTGAGCTATCCCATCTGAGCCCTCAGGCCCAGATCTTCTTGTTGCTCAACATGAACATTGTGATCCTGGACGATTACCAAGACGTTGTGAGAAAGCTCGATTGTGCTAGCAAGCTCAAGGGGTTCAACACCAAGGTCTACAACAACACCGTCAAGGGCATGGGTCAATTGGTGGTGCGTTTGAAGGACGCCGAGGCATTGGTCCTCATCCGTGAGCGCACCCCCATCAAGCGCAACTTGCTCGAGAAGTTACCCAAGCTCAAACTCATCTCCCAAACTGGCAAGGTGAGAGATCGGAAGAGCACACGTCTG
>CAISQQ010000083.1 GCA_903887655.1 uncultured Burkholderiales bacterium | reverse complement strand
GCCTTGCAGACCGACTCGACTTTCTGTATAGGATCGTCATAAGCGAGCTTTATCCGTTTACGCTTTACTATCTTGGCCGCTTCCTGCACCGCCGCGCGCAGAAGAGATCTGGCTTCTTCGTATTCTGTCAACCTGCCGTTGTTAAGCCGTGTTATGGCGGTGAGCGCGTTTATGCCTACATTTATGATAAGCTTGCCCCATATCACCGAATCTATGTCTTTAGAGATCCTCGTCTCGAAGCCTGCTTTAGTCAATGTATTCTGCAGGTCTCTCAGGCTTCCGGATAATTTGCCGTCCGACTTGCCATTTGGCGACTCTCTCAAGCCCCCGCGCAGTCCTCTCCCTTGATCAAGGGAACCGTGGCGGCATTTTCTTTGACCGTGGCGATGATGGTGATGGTGAGCAGTTTTCGGGAGTCGGTGGCCGATTGGTTACTCGTGGTTCTCCCGGCTGACCTCTACACCATGACGTCCTCCGCCTCAGATCAACCCGGCTTTGACCCTTCCGTGCAATCTCTGGTGGCCTCTGTCCCTCAAGTCTTGAGGGTCCAGTCCACTCGGATTCGAGCGGTGCGCATGGCCTTTGACCGACCTGAGGTGACGTTGATGGCCAAGCCCGTGGATTTTCAGCACCCCGAGCAGTCGGTGGCTTTGATTGGCAGTGTCGTGATGCCAGAGGCAGGCTTAGAGGGACGGGTGATTGTGTTTGGCTCAGAGGCCATGGCGGATCTTTATGGTTGGAGAGCGGGTCAAGAGGCGAGTTTGCCCCTCACCACCCAAGGCGCTCAAAAGGTGTGGGTCGCAGGTCTTTTCAGGGACTATGGCCGTCAACACGGCTCGGTGGTCATCTCGGGGACGGACTACGAGCGTTTGACCCTGGACCGGTCTCGCACCAATTTGTCGGTGTGGTTGGATAAAGATGCAGATCCAGCCCAAGTGATCTCCGAGATTCAAGCCAAACTCCCCCACCTTGAGCTCAAATGGTCCAGCGCGAGAGAGCTCAGGCAACTCTCACTCACCATCTTTGACCGAAGCTTTGCCATGACCTATGCACTCGAAGCCGTTGCGCTCTTGGTGGCCATGTTCTCTGTGGCCTCAGGGGTGACGGGTCAATTGATTGTGCGCAGAAGGGAGTTTGGCGTCTTGGCCCAGTTGGGCTTGTCTGAGAGTCAATGCTTGACCTTGGTCTCCTTGGAGGTGGGGTTGATGCTGACGCTTGCCGCCGTCTGGGCAAGCCTTCTCGGCTTGGCCATCAGTCAGATCTTGATCCAAAAGGTCAATCCCCAATCCTTTCACTGGACCATGAGCACGCATTTTGCGGTGGGTCAATGGGCATTCATTTGCACCCTACTGCTCATGATTGGCGCACTCACTGCTCGTTTTGCCGCCCGGCAAGGGTTGGATTTCAAGCGTTTGGCGCAAAGCCTGAGGGTGGATTGGTGAGTCCCATGATGCCGCGTCGCTCTTTTTTCAAAACCACGGCGCTTTGGTTGGCCGCCTCAACTGTGTGGAGACAAGGGCTCAGTGCTCAAGATCCCGCGTCTTATCCATCCGTCAAACCCAGGAAGCTCGTGTTTCCAAGGGACCACGGTGCACACTTGGACTTTCGCACCGAGTGGTGGTACCTCACAGGATGGTTGGGTGAGGGCAGGGATGCCAGAGATGCCAGAGATGCGATTGGTTTTCAGTTGACTTTTTTTCGCTCTAGGACCCAACACCCCGACAATAACCCCAGCCGGTTCGCACCCAAACAACTGCTCTTCGCCCACGCTGCGGTGTCGCTGGCCAAAGAGAATCGTTTCCTGAGTGCGAGCCGATCGGGGCGGCTCAATGGAACACGCTTCAATGCAAGTGAATTGGACACCGCCATTCAAGTGGACGATTGGTCTTTAGGGCGACTCACCCATTCAGCCGCAGAGGGTGGGGAGGGTGAAATGTATCAGGGGCGTTTTGCGGGGGAGGGCTTTGCCTTGTCATTCAGTGCCAGTGCGCAATCCAAGCCTCTCCTTCGCGGCAACGCGGGCGTTTCGCAAAAGGGTCCTCAATCCCAGCATTCAAGTTATTACTACAGCCGTGCACCGTTGAGGGTGACGGCTCAGGTGCAGTTGGGGCAAGATTTGCAAACTCAGCAAACCCTGCAAACCCAGCAAACCAAAAAACCCATGAGTTCTGAGAAATCAGTGCAGTCCCTAGAGGGTGTGGCCTGGTTGGACCATGAGTGGTCCAGTCAGTTGCTGATGCCTGGCGCCGTGGGGTGGGACTGGTTGGGGATCAATTTGTTGGACGGGGGGACGCTGATGGCGTTTCAGATTCGAGATGCCCATGCTGAATCACTCTACGCCCATGTGGACGCAAGAGACCGAAGCGGTCAACCCAATCATGCTTGGAATGGGCTTCGCTTCAAACCGGGTGGGCGTTGGCGCTCCAAGTCCTTGATCGAATACCCCCTCCCCATGAACCTCGAGCTCGCGGGTGCCACTTACCGTTTGGTGCCTTTGATGCTGGCACAAGAAGTCGATGCTCGAACGAGCACTGGAGGTTTTTACTGGGAGGGTGCG
>CAISQQ010000082.1 GCA_903887655.1 uncultured Burkholderiales bacterium | reverse complement strand
TCTCCCAACCCGAGCTCAAAGCGCAAATGGAACAAGACAATTTGGCCGTGCCCGCCAATTCCGTGGCCGAGTTTGGGGCCTATGTGGCTGCGGAGGCCATTAAATTTGACAAACTGGTGAGCGAGGCCAAGCTCAAAATGGATTGACGGCTCGATGAGGCGGCGCGCGACCGCCTGAAGACCTGGGCGAGCCGGCACAACAGACTCAATGATGAGCCTGAACCGTGCTTTGCATGACGTAGCGATTGACCACCGGTGGGGTATCGGGCAGATGGAAGGCCATTTTTCGGTCCCGAATGGAGATGTCGGCCTCGGTCATGCGATCAAAACGGCGCAAGTGCTCAATCCAAGACTCGTCTTCGACCATCTCCACGAATCGGCCTGGTCGGGTCATGTCGAGCACCAACTCCCAGGACAAGGCACCATGGCGCAAGCGACTTTTTCGACTTTCTTGCATCAGTTCTTTGAATTGCTCTGCTTGTTTGGGATCGATCAAATACTCAATGGTCATCATGATGTGGCCCGTCTCGGGTGGTTTGTCACTCACGGGGGGCAGCAAAGCGTGTGAAGGCGTCAAGTCGTCTTGCAAACCCGGGTCAGGGCTGAAGTGATTGATCAAAAAAGTACCCATCAAACCGGTGCAGGCGGCCACGATCAAGCTGATTTGAACGCTGGCCAAGGTGGCGACTTGACCCCAGAGGGCTGCTCCCAAAGCGGTGGAGCCCATGATGGCCATTTGATAAATCGACATGCCGCGAGCGCGCACCCAGTCTGGCAGACCCATCTGAGCCGACACACCCAAGGTGTTGGCGGAGGTGATCCAAGCCGCACCAGCCAGGCACATGGCCGCCATGGTGATGAGCGTGATGTGATTGAAGGCCACCACCAGCATGGCCAGGCATTGGAAAAAACTCCCCCGAATGATGAGTTCGTCTCGGGAGTAACGCCGTCTAAAGCGGGGAATAAAGCCGGCAGCACCGATGGCCCCCAAGCCCATCGAGGCCAAAATGAAGGTGAAGGTGCTCGCGTCCCCACTTTGCAGATTTTTAGCCACCAAGGGCAGCAAGGCGATCAAGGCGGTAGAGCTCAAGAAAAATACCGCCACTCTCATGAGCACGCCCTTGAAGTGCTCTGACTGGGCGATGAATTGAACGCCAATGCGCATCGCACTCCACAAACGCTCGCGACCCAGCGGGTTGGGCTCTTGGACCCGCTTCCAGCGTGACATCATCAGTGCCGCGCCGATAGACAACACCGCGTTGAGCAAATAGACATAGGCGCTGCCCATAGAAGCGATCAAGGCCCCTGCCACCAAGGGGCCCACAATGCGCGAGGTGTTCATGGACACGGCGTTGAGGGCCAGCCCCGAGGGCAGCTGCGACTTGGGGAGCAATTCGGGGATGACCGAGGAAAAGACCGGCCAGCGCATCGCCAGTCCAATGCCATTGCAAAAGGTCAACACGAGCAAGGAAAGCGGTGACAAATTTCCCCAAAACACCAATAGGCTCAAAATCGACGCCACCACCGCCACCCAAATTTGGGTGAATATCAAAAAGCGACGCCGGTCCAACATATCGGCCAAAGCGCCACAAGGCAATCCCAAAAGAAAGACCGGTAAGGTAGAGGCCGATTGCACCAATGCCACCCACACGGGCGTCACATTCATGGAGGTCATCATCCAAGCACCCGATACATCGTTCATCCACATGCAAATATTGGCAATGAGCCAACAAGACCAGAGCATTCGAAAAATGGGCTCTTGAAACGGGCGCAAGAGGCTTTGATCTTCGGTGGGGGTGGAATTCAAAATAAGGAAGTGGGGGGGAAGGTGGAACGTGGAAGGTGTGGTGAGTGGAGTGCTCGCAGGGTGGATCAGAACGGCTCGCAGCAGCCCAACCCCTGCAGGTGCCAACGGATTCAAGAAGTCCTCGACCACTTTGAGTTAAACTTATTTTAACTGCTAACCGATTTTGTGGCGCTTTGCCTTTAAAAATCCCACCAAGCGCCAAACCATGCTCTCATTCTTTCTTCCCCGCTCGCTCGCCCTATTCACTTACCAAGCTCCTGGCGGGTCGCGTGGGTGGCTGCGCAAATTGGGGGCATTCATTGTTTGGCTGCCCCTTGGGGGCTTATGGAGCGCTCCGGCGCAGGCGCTCGAGTACCCCACTCGAGCCATCACCATTGTGGTAGGGTTTTCTGCGGGTGGCAGCAGTGACGTGATTGCCCGCTTGGTTGCGGAAAAACTCTCCGTCGGTTTGGGGCAACCCGTGGTGGTGGAAAACCGCCCAGGGGTGGGCTCCATTGTGGGCGCAGCCTTTGTCGCCCACGCCAAGCCCGATGGCTACACTTTGCTCATGGGGGCGAGTGGCCCCATGGTGTTCAACCATGCTTTGTATGCCAAGCTGCCTTATGCACCGCAAGATTTTGCGCCCGTGAGCTTGTTGTGCACATTCCCATTGCTCTTGCTCACCTCGAGCAATTCACCCATCAAAAACCTCGACGACTTGGTCCAATACGCCAAAAGAAACCCTGAACGCTTGAACTACAGCGCCTCCTCGGCGTCTTTTCAATTGGCCAGCGAGCTGCTCAACCAAAAGCTCGGTACGCGCTTTCTTCACATCCCCTACAAAGGCAGCAACGACTCGGTGACGGCCGTGATCACGGGTGACGTGAGCATGAGCTTGGTCGACGCAGGGGCTGCCTCGCCCGCACTGGCAGGCGCTCGCGTGCGCGCCTTGGCGGTCTCCTCCAAAGAGCGTTTGCCCAGCATGCCCAGCGTCCCCACCTTGAGCGAGCTGGGTGTGGACTTGAATATTGCGTTTTGGACAGGGATCATGGCCCCAGCGGCGACTCCTCAGCCCATCGTCAAGCGCTTGCAAGAGGAGATCGCGCGCGCCTTAATGAATCCGGACATCAAAAAACGCTTTGCCGCCTTGGACGTCATCCCCACCAGCAGCACGAGCGAGGAATTGGGCCAGTTGATCCAACAAGAGACGGCACTTTGGCGAGAAGTGGCCAAGGACAACCACATCAAAGCCGACTAGACCTGCGTGGCTTGACCCATGAACCAACTCCAACTCGCGCAGGCCTATTGGCAACTCGCTGCCCAGCTGCTGCCGGTCATCGTGTGCACTGGCATTGGGGTTTATTGGGGTGTGCGAAAAAAAGCCTACCCGGCTGAGTTTGTCTCCAATTTGGCCATCTCCATTGCCACACCGTCCTTGGTGTTTTACACCTTGGTCTCGACACAACTGGACAACGCGACGCTGTCCAAAGTGGCGCTGGCCACCTTGTTGTTGATTGTGATCATGGCATTGATTGCCGCCGCACTCTTGCGACTGTTGCAGTTGCCCGTTCTTTTTTTGCTGCCTTGCGCCACCTTTCCCAACGCCGGTAATTTGGGGCTGCCCATGTCGCAATTGGCCTTTGGCGACGAGGGCTTGGTGATCGCGGTGGCGCTGTTTGCCATCTTTTCATTTGTCCAGCACACGCTGGCGGTGAGCGTGTTGGTTTGGGCCAATCGGCGTGACACCTCTGTTCAAACGGTCAAGCGCTCTTTTCCTTATGCGGTGGCGCTCATGGGGGGCTCTGCGGTGCTGCTCAAAGCCTTTGCCATTTCGGTGCCGGCACCGATCCTCAACAGTGCCAAAATGGTGGGTTCATTGGCCGTGCCGATGATGCTCATCAGTTTGGGGTATGCGCTGTCGACCATCCGACAATCCTCGGTGGCTGAGGGCGCAAGGCTTGCAGGTGCTCGCTTATTGACGGGGTGGTTGAGTGGTCTTGTGCTGCTGCGATTGCTCGATTTGCCAGAGCTCGTGGCGGAGGTCTTGGTCCAGCAGGTTTTGATGCCCGTGGCGGTGGTCAACTACATCTACACCCAGCGTTTCACACCGCATGGCAACACCGCGGCTTCAGCGGTGCTCATCTCCACGCTCGCTTTTGCCCTGATGGCGCCACTCGTTTTGTGGTGGTCCCATGTGGGCGTTCATCAGTTGGATCAGTGGATGCGATGAGCCTTTGTGGGGCGGGCGACCCCAGGGCTACCATCTCCATTGACACCATCGAGAAGATCGAGAAGATTCTGGTCGTCGACTTCACTTTCAGGTTTGACGCTGCGCTCATCAGGTAAAACCCTCATCGGACTCTTTAACTGTTGACGACAAAGAACCTGACTTTTAATGAAAACGAAAAAAAACAATGATATATTCAAGGCCTTGTTTTCTCAACGGTTGAGCTGTTTTCTGGCTGAGGGTCTATTTCGGATTCTCCGCCAACCTTGACCGATGCGGATCTGGCGAGGCACCTTCATGGTGCGCAACCTCTTGGTATCGAAGGAGTTTTATGAATTCACCCACGCATCATCATCACAGTGATTCAGGTTTTTATCGACAAATGATCACGCAGCCCGATTCCAAGATTTTTCAAATCTGGGTGGCGGTGATCAATTTTTGGATTTTTGCCTCCTGTTTGTCCATTGCCGCAGAAACCATCGAGCCCTTTGCGTCCGAGCAGGCGCATTGGTTGTTGATCGTTGAGTACATTGCGGTGGCTTTTTTCACGGTCGACTACTTGGGCAATTTGTACTTTGCCAAAGACCGTGTGAAGTATTTCTTTAGTTTTTGGGGCTTGGTGGATTTGATCTCCATTTTGCCCACGTTCTTGAACATGCTCAATTTGTCGGCCTTGCAGGGCACCAAGGTCTTGCGGGTGTTGCGAGTCGTTCGGGTGTTGCGGGTCTTGAAGTTGGCTCGCATTGCGATGCAAAAGATCACCCAAAGCGTTCAATCCTCCAATCCTATCCTCACCAATCTCAAGATTTACTTCATCGCCTTGTTCTCTGTGGTGATGATCTCCTCGACCATGATGTACTACGTGGAGGGCAATCTTTACTCGGCGGAGTCCCTCGCCCAAGGCCAGGAAGCGTTGGATGCCCACCTCAAGGACAACCCCCTACCTGCCGATGCACCCCCAGAAGCTTCCAAGTTCATGCCTGTTGACCCCATTGGTGGCAATGTGGTGCCTGAGGACAAGCGCTTTTTCACCTCGATTCCAGCCGCCATGTGGTGGTGCATGGTCACCCTCACCACCACCGGTTATGGCGATATGTTCCCTGTCACGGCGGGAGGAAGGATCATTGCCAGCGTCACCATGTTGATGGGCTTGGTTTTGTTCGGTATTTTATTGAACATTGTGGGCAAAACCATCATGGTCCTCCTCTTTGGTGAGCAGGTCATGGAAGACGAATTGAGTGCCAAGCGCGAAACCATTCTGAAATTGATGGTCACTCGCAAATGGATCACCAGGGAGCGCGCCGATCAGGTCGAACTCCTGAGCGAGGAAGACATCAAGTCGCGTCTGAAGGACTTGTGAGCCTGCGGTTTCCTGCAGCGTCTTCTCCCTTGGGTTGAGATGCTCGCCATCTCGCCCAACGCAAAGGCTCCCCTGGTGGGAGCCTTTGTTGTTGAGGCCCTTCAAGTTTTGAGCCTCCAGGTCGATTCTCCCTAGACGATCAAACAATCGCTGCCTTCTCGGGCGGGTGGGTTTGATGTGAGTCACAGGAGAACCTTTGAGCGACCTCACTTCTTGAGGCGTCAACTATTGGGACGGAATTGCACCATGGGCTATATCATTTCATTTTTTCTTGGCGTATTTGTCGCCACCGTGGGTGTTGCCAATGCCGCCATGATGGTGGACGCATGGGTGCACAAGGCCCAAGTCTATATTGTCGAAGAGACCAAGAACGTCAAGTAATCTCAGACACCAAGGTCTTGACCACGATTTTGATCAACTCCGGGATGGCTTGACTCCATTGGTACTCCAAGGAGCTCGTCCACCATTCTTGGGTTTTCAAGTCGGTAAAGTTGATCCAAACGAATAAATAAAGCAGCCCAAAAAAACCGGTCAAAAAACCAAAAAAAGCACCAGCCACGTGGTGGCCGGGAACGGATTTGTGGGTGATGAAGACGAGGTTATGAAAGCGGCGCAGTAAAAATAAAAAGATCACCACCAAGGGCGAGACGATCTCTAAGCGCAAGACACTGCGAAACGAAATATCCGCATCGGGGAAAAAATACGGGGTGTAGTGTCCAGTGCTGATTTTCAGGGCAAAGGCGTACAAACTAAAGGCCATGAGGCAATAAAAGCCTTGTGCGGTCCACCCCCGCCAAGCACCGTGAGCCGTTGACAAGACCAAACACACAAGGCAACAATAATCAAGTGAATTCATTGGGCATTTGCCTGGGCACCATGTTGGGTTGATGAACAATTATTGTTAGACATAGCAAATAATGTTCCATCACAACTTGCTGCAAGACCCGCTCATTCTATCGTTGAAAAGCGAGCTTTTGCACAGTGATGGCGTCGATTGGGCCGTAAACATGCACACGCCTGACCTCGCTGTCTTGGCTTCCATGTCGCGGCCCTTCAAACACCTCATAGCGCCTCAATCGAGCGTGCGCGTGCGAGGGGCCGCATGGAGGCCAAAAAAGAGCTGATAATTGTGCTTGGCCAGCCATTACACTTTGCCCCTATGTCCAAAATTTACATCATCTCCCCAAGTGGGGCCGTCAGAGACAAGCGAACGTTTCAAAGGGGCGTGAAGCTCTTGAAATCTTGGGGTCATGAGGTCGAGCTCGACCCCAGTGTTTTGAGCGCTCATCAGCGTTTTGCTGGGGATGATTCAGCGCGGCTGGGCAGCATCGAGCGCGCCTGCGCCGCCCAGGCCGATGTCGTGCTCACGTCAAGGGGGGGCTATGGCCTTTCGCGCTTATTGCCACATCTGGCCTACGCCAAAATCAAAAAAGCCATTGAGCGAGGCACTCGCTTTATTGGATTGAGTGATTTCACTGCCTTTGAAAATGCGGTTCTTGCCAAAACCCAACAAGTCACTTGGAGTGGACCGAGCATCATGGATGACTTGGCCAGCGACCAGCCCGATGAGATCACCCTGGCGTGCTTGAACGATGTGATTGAGTCTCAATCCGAGGGGACAGGTTGGACC
The DNA here is from genome assembly GCA_903887655.1 of uncultured Burkholderiales bacterium. Lineage (GTDB taxonomy): Bacteria > Pseudomonadota > Gammaproteobacteria > Burkholderiales > Burkholderiaceae_C > Limnohabitans. Next base: position 263 of record CAISQQ010000082.1, on the reverse strand, counting down.
ATGTCGCGTGTGCACGAGCGCTCCTTTGTGAGTGAATCCGACCCCAAAGTCGTTAAAAAATCCCTCTTGGCCAAAGATGCATTGCTCTGGGGTGGCAATTTGAGTGTGCTGTGCTCCTTGGTGGGGACACCGTTTTTCCCCTCAGTCAAAGGGGGGGTTTTGTTTTTGGAAGACCTTGCCGAACACCCTTATCGCATCGAGCGCATGCTCACCCAGTTGCTGCATTCGGGCGTGTTGAGTCAACAAAAAGCCATCGTGCTGGG
>CAISQQ010000081.1 GCA_903887655.1 uncultured Burkholderiales bacterium | reverse complement strand
GAGGACGAAGCGTCCCCCGCTGGCGAGTTCACGGTGGCGGTGTTCATGGCAAAACGACTCTTTCTGTGAAGGGGTGCGTTTTGGCCTGAGGTTTCATCTGGCCTTGTCTCGAACAACTGCACCCAGTCGCAGATTCTCCCACAGTGAGAGCGAACCCGCTCAAGTGTTCAAACACTCAAGCCTTCCAGTGTTTCACCACTGAACCAGCGGACCCGGTCCACCATTCCCTAGCGCTGCAACGCTGCAACGCAACAGTGCCGCAGCGCCACAGCGCCTTTGGCCTCACTTGGTGAAGAAGAACTCGCCTGGTTTGAGCACCGGGTCAACCCCCACGTGGATGACATCTTTGGGATGGAAGAAGCCCTCCAAGAGCAGCTTGGACAAGGGGTTTTCGATGCGCTGCTGAATCGCTCGCTTTAACGGCCGAGCGCCATACTGGGGATCAAAGCCCACCTTGGCCAACTCGGCCAAGGCAGCCGGCGAGACCACCATCTCCAAATCGATTTTAGCCAAGCGCGTGGCCAAGACCTTGAGTTGGATGTCGGCGATGAGCGAGATGTTGTCAGCGCTCAAAGAGTGAAAGACCACCGTCTCATCAATCCTGTTGAGGAATTCGGGTCTGAAGTGTTTTTTCAGCTCCTCAAACACCGCCTCTTTGATCTCGGTGGGGTCACCGCCCGTTTTGCGCTGAATCAGGTGCGAGCCAATGTTGGAGGTCATCACCAGCACCGTGTTCTTGAAGTCCACCGTGCGACCTTGCCCATCGGTCAAGCGACCATCGTCCAAGACTTGCAGCAAGATGTTGAACACATCGGGGTGGGCTTTTTCCACCTCGTCGAGCAAAATCACACTGTAGGGCTTTCTGCGCACGGCCTCGGTCAAGTAGCCGCCTTCATCGTAGCCCACATAACCGGGAGGCGCACCAATCAAACGGCTCACCGAATGCTTTTCCATGAACTCGCTCATGTCAACGCGAATCATGTGGTCTTCGCTGTCAAACATGAAGCCCGCGAGGGCTTTGCAGAGCTCGGTTTTTCCCACGCCCGTGGGTCCCAAAAAGAGAAAAGAACCGGTGGGGCGATTGGGGTCACCCAGTCCCGCTCTTGAGCGCCGTATCGCATTGGCAACGGCGGTGATGGCTTCCTCCTGCGCCACCACCCGTTGGTGCAAGAAGTCCTCCATTTGCAGCAGCTTGTCGCGCTCACCTTGCATGAGTTTAGACACCGGAATACCGGTGGCGCGCGCCACAACTTCGGCGATTTCTTCAGCCCCCACCTGGGTGCGCAACAAGCGTCGCGCTCCCGTGCCGCCTTGTTGAGCGGTGCTCTCACGGGCATTGGCTTCTTTGAGGCGTTTTTCAAGCTCGGGCAATTTGCCGTACTGCAATTCGGCCACTTTGTTGAAGTCACCCTTGCGGGTGAACTCTTCAATTTGAAAGCGCAAGCTCTCAATCTCCTCTTTGACCAAAGCGCCGCCTTGGGCTTGGGCTTTCTCGCTTTTCCAAATCTCCTCCAAATCGGCGTACTCTTTCTCGAGCTTGACCATCTCCTCTTGCAAGAGCAGCAAGCGCTTTTGCGAGGCCTCATCGGTTTCTTTGCGCACCGCTTCACGCTCAATTTTGAGCTGGATCAGACGCCTGTCCAGGCGGTCCATCACCTCGGGTTTGGAGTCAATTTCAATTTTAATTTTGGCCGCGGCCTCATCGATCAAATCAATCGCCTTGTCCGGCAAGAACCGATCGGTGATGTAGCGGTGAGACAGCTCTGCCGCCGCCACAATGGCGGGGTCGGTGATCTCCACGCCATGGTGGACTTCGTATTTTTCTTGCAAGCCACGCAAGATCGCAATGGTGGCCTCGACAGTGGGCTCGCCCACCATGATTTTTTGAAAACGCCGCTCCAAGGCCGCATCTTTTTCAATGAACTTGCGGTACTCATCAAGCGTCGTGGCGCCCACACAATGGAGCTCTCCGCGGGCCAGCGCTGGCTTGAGCATATTTCCAGCATCCATGGCCCCCTCGGCCTTGCCAGCGCCCACCATGGTGTGGAGCTCATCGATGAACACAATCGTCTGCCCCTCATCCTTGGCCAGCTCACTGAGCACAGTCTTTAAGCGCTCTTCAAACTCTCCGCGAAATTTAGCCCCCGCCAAGAGCGCAGCCATATCCAAGGAAAGCACACGCTTGCCCTTGAGCGAGTCGGGCACCTCACCCGAGACAATGCGCTGGGCCAGGCCTTCAACAATGGCGGTCTTGCCCACGCCAGGCTCACCGATCAAGACGGGATTATTTTTAGAGCGGCGCTGCAAGACTTGAATCGCACGGCGAATTTCATCATCGCGGCCAATGACGGGGTCGAGTTTGCCTTTTCGGGCGCGCTCGGTGAGATCCATGCAGTATTTCTGCAGCGCCTCACGCTGGCCTTCAGGATTGGCCGAGGTGACGTTTTCACCCCCGCGCAAGGTTTTGATGGCGACTTCCAAGTTGGCTTTGTTCAAACCATGCTCGCGCGCCAATTGAGCGCACTCGCCCTTGTCGTCGGCCAGCACCCAGAAAAAAAGCTCGCTTGCAACAAATTGATCTTGGCGCTTGATGGCTTCTTTTTCAGCGAGCTGCAACAAGGTGACGACCTCACGGCCGACTTGCACGGGTTCGCGCGATGTGGTTTTGGGCAGGCGCTCGAGCAAAGCCTGCACGCTCTTTTTAAGCCCAGAGGTGTTCACACCAGCGCGCTGCAGTAACGGTGTAACACCGTCACTTTGGTCCAGTAACGCGATGGTCAAATGCGACACTTCAATGCTCGCGTTGTCGCTTCCAAGCGCCAAACTTTGCGCATCCGAGAGTGCTTCTTGGAATTTCGTGGTCAGTTTATCGATTCGCATGACGATTTGCTCTTGTTTTGAATAATAATGTCAGATTGTGCTTCTCAATTGAGGCTCCCCGTCTTGAATTCAAGTCCTGGGTCCGTGTTAAATTGATATTCATCAAACTTTGAGTGTGACCAAGAGTAAAAACCAACGCCATGAACATCCATCAAATTTGTGTCGAGCACGACCCGGTTGAAGATCGGGTCTTGATGCGCATGAACACGCATGACAAAGAGCTCATCGAGATTTGGCTCACCCGCCGAATTGCCTTGCAACTCATGCCCGCTTTGGACCAACTCAACACGGAACTCGTGGCCAAACAAACCGGGGTCAACACGCCCTTGATGGACCAGCAATCGAAAAAACTCATGGCCGATTTGGTCCACCAACGCACCCTGGACCAGTCCAACTTCTCCACGCCCTTTCAACGCTACGAGAACTTGCTCACCGGGCCCCGGCCTTTTTTGGTGACCCACTTGCAAGCATCCCTTTTTGAGCACGCGGGGCTCAGGATTGAACTGCTGGAGAAAATCGCTTCCTCCGAGCGCCAACTCGAACTCACCTTGGACAACGAGTTGCTCCAAGGTTTTCAGCACTTGCTCTCCATGTCGGTCGAAGCCGCTCAGTGGAAACACACCGTGAGCTTGTCACTGCAAGACGACGCGGGCTCATGGGGCAGCGATTTTGCCAATGCCACCTTGGGGCAAAGCGGCTACCTCAACTGAGGAAGGCTGGCAAGAGGGCTGCCAGTCTTCAAGCACCCGGCAGCCTCAAGTTCTAGCGCGCGTTGGGCCGATCGATCCCCCAACGCGCCAAAGCGGCATCATCGCTCACTCTCGCATCCACCCATTTGACGCCCTCGGGAGAGGTTTCTTTCTTCCAAAACGGCGCTTGCGTCTTCAAGTAATCCATTAAAAATTCGCACGCTTGAAAACTCTCCAAGCGGTGTGACGAGCTCACCGCGACCAGCACCACTTGGTCTTTCGGTTGGAGTACACCCACGCGGTGCACCACGCTCACGCCGCGGATGTCAAACCGCGCCTGCGCTTGAGCGATCATGGCCAGAATGGATTTCTCTGTCATGCCCGGGTAGTGCTCGAGCTCCAAGCTGCTGACCTCCTCTTGGCCCTGGCGGTCTCTCACCGTGCCCACAAAACTGCACACCGCCCCCACCATGGCGTCGTTTTGTCGCAAGCGCGCCACCTCTTGGCTCAAATCAAAATCGTCGCTTTGAATGCGCACGCTCACCGGCACATCGGCTGGCGTCTTGGTTGGTGGCGTGGGGGGCAGATTCACGGGATCAGCCACCGGTCACGGGTGGGAAAAAAGCCACCTCGCAGCCTTCACTGAGCAAGCCCGTGGGCTCACACAACTCTTGATTCACAGCGCAGCGCAAAACCCCCTTCGGCGCGAGCACCGAGGCGTAGGGCTCACCCCTGGCACAAAGCGAGAGCCTCAGGGCCGCCACATCCAGCGCCTCCCCCTCCCAGGTCTCCTCAGCAAGACCCAGGCCTTCACGCACCGCGGCAAAATACTTCACCCTGATCTTCATCGCCCCATCTCCGAAAACGGCAAATAGCGCACCCAGTCGCCATGTCGAATGGGGTTCTTGGCGGGGTTGTCCACCAAACCGTCCGCCCAGACGCAAGAGGTGAGAACGCCAGAGCTTTGATTCTCAAAGAGAGACAAGCCGCCCTGGTCATTGCGCTTGACCCGTAAAAATTCTTGCCGCGCATCGGCCTTTGGCCAATCGAAATGCGCAGGCATTTGCAGTGCCGGTGGTTGAACATCCGTGGCCCCTTGCAGGGCCAATAAAAAGGGACGCACCAGCACCAAAAACGTCACAAAACTCGACACTGGGTTTCCCGGTAGACCCATGAAATGGGCGTTTGCCTTGCCCGCCCTCACCTCGCCCAAGGCAAACGGTTTGCCCGGTTTCATGGCCAAGGACCACAAGTTGAGCGTGCCCAAGGCCTCGACACTGGGTTTGACATGATCTTCCTCGCCCACCGACACACCGCCGCTGGTGACAATGAGGTCGCTTTCCTGGGCGGCGCGCTCTAAAGCTTCTAGCGTGGCGTCACGCCGATCGGGCACGATGCCATGGTCCGTGACCGTGCAGCCCAATTGGAGCAGCAAGCTGCGCAAAAAAAATCGATTGGCGTTGTAAATGGCTCCCGGCCTCAAGTCTTGGGGGGCGACTTCACCGGGCATCACCAACTCGTCACCCGTGGAGAACAGGGCCACTCGGGGACGCTTGGCCACCAAGAGCGAGGCCGCCCCCACACTGGCGGCCAAACCCAGACTCGCCGAGTTCAGCCGCTCACCTAGGCGCAAGACGTCCTCCCCCACTTTGACATCCTCGCCTTGGCGACGAATCCACTGCGCGGGCGACACCGACTTTAAAACACGCAACTCGCCTGCCTCATTGAGCTCGCAATCTTCTTGCATGGCCACCGCGTTGGCGCCTGGCGGCACCCAAGCTC